>CAXSEU010000314.1:0-4719 GCA_964236485.1 uncultured Lichenihabitans sp.
CCCTCCTCCCGCTGCCCCCGCTCTGGAAGACATAGAAACTGATGGATGGTCAGCCTCGACCCCGTCTGGTACGCATGCTTGATTGCCGGCGCTTTGGGGTTACATGTATCGGGCAGACTTCTACTTCGTAACCTCAAATCGGAGGAATGAATCATGGACCCGCTGTTCTTTTACGGGTTTCCGCTCGGCGCGTTGTTTATAGGAGCGATCGCGGTATTTCTCGGTCTGCGAGAGAGCCGAGCTTTTGACCGGCGCTACGGGAGCGAATCGAGCGCACAAGAGAAGGCTACTCTGCCGCCAGGACATCGTCCCGCGTGATGATAATGGAGGTGGACCCCATCACCCCTGGATCACGCTGGCTCCTGCGTTCGCTGGCAGGCGGAAGGCGTCGATCGACGAGGCCAGCGCGACGAGGCTGACGACCCCGAAAGCGACCGAGAATTCGAGCGGCGTCGCGTGGTCCGTGCCGGCGGGGCGCCAGATTTGCCCAATGCGTAGTGCCACGGCGCCCACGGCCACGCCCATGCCGAATCCCATCTGCTGCACGACGTTGAACAGCGTGTTGGCGCCGCCCAGCCGCGAGGATTCTATATCCGCGAACGCGATGGTGTTCAGCGCCGTGAAGCCCATCGAGCGGACCATGCCGCCGAAGCACAGTACCACGAGCACGACGATCATCGACGTATCGGCCCTGATCATGGCGCAGAGCAGGAAGGCCAGCGTGGCCAGCAGGCTGCAGGCCACCAGCGTCGTCCGGAAGCCGAAGCGCCGCAATACCGTGCTCGTCGCGGGCTTTATGCCCGCATTGCCGACGAAAAGCGCGAGGACCATCAGTCCGGCGTGGAAGGCATCGTAACCGAAGCCGATCTGGAACAGCAGCGGCAGCAGGAACGGCATGGCGCTGCAGGCGGTGCGGAAGAGCGAACCCCCGACGAGACTGACCGCGAAGGTCGGGATGGCGAGGGTTCTCAGATCGAGGATCGGCGTCGGATGGCGCAGCACGTGCCGGCCGGCCAGGACCCCCGCCGCGATGCTCGCGGCCAAGAGGACGCCCACTAGGAGCCAGACTATCGTCTCGGGACCGACGAGCTCCGTCCCGCCCATGACGGCGAGGCCGCACGCCCCCGTCAGCAGGAAGCCCACCGCATCGAAGCGCTGCTTGCCGCCGCCGCGTTCCTGCGGCACGATCCGCCAGGCGATCCACAATGCCGCGAGCCCCAGGGGAAGGTTGATGAAGAAGATCCACCGCCAGCTTGCATAGGTCGTGATGAAGCCGCCGAGGGGCGGCGCGAGGATCGGTGCCGCCAGGGCCGGCCACGTCAAGGTCGCGATGGCGTTCATCAGGTCCTTCTTGGCCGTGACCCGCAGCACCACGAGACGGCCGACCGGCACCATGAGGGCGCCGCCGACACCCTGGAGGATCCGGGCGGCCGTGAAGGTCCAGAGGCCGGTGCTGAAACCGCAGGCGACCGAGGCCGACGTGAAGATGACGATGGCGGCGCAGAAGACGTCGCGTGCCCCGAAGCGCTCGGCCATGAAGCCGCTGGCCGGCAGGCAGACCGCCAAGGTCAGCAGATAGGCCGACATGCCGATAGCGAGGTCGACGGGGCGCAGGCCAAAGGAGACGGCCATCTGCGGCAACGCCGTGGCGATAACGGTGCCATCCAGGAACTCCATGAAGAATGCCGCCGCGACGAGCAGCGGCAGGGCGCGGGGATGGGACAGGAAACGCATGACGGGGCTTCTACAGGGTCACGCTTCCGCACGGAACAACCTCGTCGTTGCGGGCGGCCATCAGGTAGGACGGGCACGAAACGCCGCCATCGCCGTTATCTATCCCACTGACGGAAAACTTCTGGAGGAACCGCATGCTCGCGCAACGGAAACTCGGCTCGCAAGGCCTCGACGTCTCGGCCATCGGCCTCGGCTGCATGGGGATGAGCCAGTCCTACGGAACCCCTGACGACGCCGAATCCATCGCCACCGTCCATCGCGCCGTCGTGCTTGGCCTGACCTTCTTCGACACGGCGGAGGTCTATGGACCCTTCACCAATGAGGAGCTTCTGGGCCGCGCCCTCAAGGGGCGGCGAGACGGCGTCGTCATCGCCACCAAGTTCGGCTTCGAGATCCGCGACGGCAAGTCGACCGGCACCGACAGCCGGCCGGAGCATATCGTGGACGCCGTGGAAGGTTCGCTGAAACGGCTCGGAACCGACCATATCGATCTCCTCTACCAGCACCGGGTCGATCCGGCCGTGCCGATCGAGGAGGTCGTCGGTGCCATGAGCCGTCTCGTGGAAACCGGCAAGGTCCGCTTCCTCGGTTTGTCGGAGGCCGGGGAACGGACGATCCGGCGCGCTCACGCCACCTATCCGATCATCGTGTTGCAGAGCGAATATTCGCTCTGGGAGCGCAACCTCGAGCCCGAGATCCTGCCGCTGCTTCGGGAACTCGGCATCGGGCTCGTCCCCTTCAGCCCGCTCGGTCGCGGTTTTCTCACCGGCACGGCCAAGCGCGCTGAGGATTATCCCGAAGGAGATTATCGTCGCGGCGACCCGCGCATGCAGGGGACGAACTACGACGCCAACATGGAGGCGGCCCGGCAGGTCACCGACCTTGCCGCGAAGAAAGGCGCCAAGCCGGGTCAGATCGCGCTCGCCTGGCTGCTGCACAAGGGGCCGGACATCGTGCCGATCCCCGGGACCAAGCGGCGGACGTTCTTGGAGGAGAATGTCGCGGCCGCCGAGATCCAGTTGACTGCCGAAGAGATGACCACCCTGGACGAAGCCCTGCGACCGGATGTCGTCGCCGGTCCCCGCTATCCGGAGCGCATGATGGCGATGGTGGACCGCTAACCCGCCCAGCCCATCTGCCAGGTCGGCAGGCCGGAACGGGGATTGAGGCCCGCCGACAGTCTCCCGAACCCCTGACGCTCATAGAAACGCACCGCCCGGGGGTTGTCCTGGTTGACGTGAAGGACAAGTCCTCCGGGCGACAGGCGCTTGGCTTCCGCCATCAGGGCGTCGGCGAGGCCGCTGCCTCGATGGGCCGGGCGAATCGCCATCTGGTCGAGATATCGCGTGTGCGGGTTGACGCTGACGAAGCCGGAGAGCCGTCGGTCCGGCGTGGCGCTGACCCGCGTCGTTGCGCCTTCTGCTTCGAGCTCGCCGAGGCGGTCCGCGAACCAGGCGCGTCGGGCCTGAAAATCGATTGCCGGCATGGCGGCGGTCCAGGCCTCGACCCAGAGGTCGAGCAGGTCATCCCGGTCGAGGCGCGTCGCCGCACGGATGAGGGCCGGGATCACTTCTCCGTCAGCTTCAGCTCGATGCGTCGATTCCTGCCCAGGGCATCTTCGCCGTCCCCCGTCTCAAGCGGCTGGAATTCGCCGAACCCGGCCGCGACGAGCCGTTGCGGATCGACGCCCTTGGTGATGAGGTACTGCACTACCGCGATGGCGCGTGATGCCGACAGATCCCAGTTCGACTTGAACAGCGACGACCCGATCGGGCGCTTGTCGGTGTGGCCGTCGACCCGCATGATCCACGGGATCTCGGGCGGGATTTCCCGTTCGAGGTCGATTACGGCGGTGGCCAGCTTGTCGAGTTCCCCGCTCCCGTCGGGCTTCAGCACGGCGGCGCCGGAATCGAACAGGACCTGCGATTCGAAAACGAACCGGTCACCGACGATCCGGATGCCCGGCCGGGTGCCCAGAATCTCGCGAAGGCGGCCGAAGAAGTCCGAGCGGTAGCGGGCCAGTTCCTGCACCTTCTGGGCCAGGGCTACGTTGAGGCGGGCGCCGAGATCGGCGATCCTCACCTGCGAGTCCTTGCTCTGGGTCTCCGACGCGTCGAGCGCGGCCTCGACGGCGGAGAGCTGTTTGCGCAAGGCGGCGATCTGCTGGTTGAGGATGTCGACCCGAGCCAGGGCTCGCGAGGTGACGTCCTTTTGCGCATCGAGCGTCTGCGTGGCCTCGGCGGCCTGGCTTCCCGTCGCGGCGGCCGCGGCCGCGCTGCCGGCGATCACCCCTTGCAACTGGCCCTTTTCTTTCTCGGCGAGGTCCAGCGTCGCCTGCAGCGAGGAGAGGCTCGACTGGGTATCGGCCTTGCCGGCGCGCTCGAGGGCGAGAAGCGAGGTCAGTTCCTCGATCTGGCGATTGAGTTGCCCCAGCACCGTGTCCTTGCCGGTCACCTCACGCGACATGAAGAACTGCGACAGCATGAAGACGGACAGCAGGAAGATGATCATCAGCAGCATGGTCGACAAGGCGTCGACGAAGCCGGGCCAGTAATCGATCGTGCGTTGCGGGCGCCGGCGCCGGGCGAGCGCCATGTCAGCCGAGTTCCTTCTCGCGCGCCAGCCGGGCGAGAAGGCGGCGCACCTCGTTGTTCTGGTCGGCCTGCGACTCGACCCAGTTGCGGATCAGCTGCTGCTCGGAGCGCATGTGCTGGACGAGAACCTGGATCCCCTCGGCAAGATTGGCCATGGCGGCCGTGGATGCCCGGGTGCCGGCCGCGTCCGCCGAGGCGGCGATCTTGTCGAGCGCGCCCTTGAGCTCGGCCGGAATGGCCACGCTTTTCAGCGGCACGGCCTCGACGGAAGGGTCGGCCGTGATGCTGGTGAGCTTGTCCTCGAGCTCGGTATAGAAGCGGTTCTGCGCCTGACCGGCCTGAAGATCCAGGAAGCCCAGCACCAGCGATCCCGCAAGGCCGAACAGCGAGG
>CAXSEU010000315.1:0-4711 GCA_964236485.1 uncultured Lichenihabitans sp.
CATGAGCAGTGCGCGCGTCGACGAAATCCTGTCCTGGTACGGCTCCGAAAATCCGGGCACGCTCACCAATCTGGCGCGGATGATGAACCATGGACGGCTCGCGGGGACCGGCAAGCTGGTGATCCTCCCGGTGGACCAGGGCTTCGAGCATGGTCCCGCCCGCTCCTTCGCGCCGAACCCGCCGGCCTACGATCCGCTGTACCACTTCCAGCTCGCGGTCGAGGCGGGTTGCAGCGCCTATGCGGCTCCGCTGGGTTTTATCGAAGCTGGCGCGCGTGAATTCGCCGGCAAGGTGCCGCTGATCCTGAAGGTCAACGACCACGATCTGACGGTCGACGAGGAAGACCCGAACCAAGCGCAGACCGGCACCGTGGCGGCGGCCCTGCGGCTCGGTTGCTGCGCCATCGGCTTCACCATCTATCCGGGCTCGTCGCAGCGCCTGCAGATGTACAACCAGATCCGGGCGCTGTCCGAAGAGGCCAAGCGGCATGGCCTGGCGGTCATCATCTGGTCCTACGCGCGGGGATCGGCGCTGTCCAAGGAAGGCCAGACCGCCATCGACATCAGCGGCTACGCGGCCCACATCGCGGCGCAGCTCGGCGCCAACATCATCAAGGTGAAGTTGCCCTCCGCCCATGTCGAACAGCCGGCGGCGAAGAAGGTCTACGAAGACCAGCGGATCCCCATCTCGACCATGGCGGAGCGGGTGAAGCATGTCGTGCAATGCACATTTGGGGGGCGCCGCATCGTCATCTTTTCGGGCGGCGAGGCGACGACGGACGATGCCAAATTCCTCGCCAGCATCCGCGCCATCGAGGCGGGCGGCGGCTTCGGCTCCATCATCGGGCGTAATTCGTTCCAGCGCTCGAAGCCGGACGCCCTCAAGCTGCTCGGCCGGATCATGGATATCTACGCCGGCTGATCGGCACCATACTCCTCCCTGGCCGGCGGACGTATCCCGAGGGCGGCGGATTTCAGCACGCCCACGTTGCCCAACGCCACAAGCATCACGGACATCAGCCCGTTCCATACGGAGAGCGACAGACCGAGAATTCGCAGACTGATCGCGTCACAGCGCACCACCGCGACGCGGTCCAGTTGCTGGAGGAAATCCTCGATTTTGACGGGCGCCGCCATGGCGCCGGAGCATTCGGCCGGACCGGGCCAGAACTTCCATTCCACCCCCGCGTGGAAGAACCCCAACGCCGTGCTGGCGATGAAGATCAGGATCAACAATGCGAAGCCCGAGATCGCGGCTTGCCGCAAGCGGAGCCGCACGGCCATCGCGGTCAAGAGCGCCACGGGGATGCCAAGGTAATAGGGGATGCGTTCCTTCAGGCACAATTCGCAAGGCGCATAGCCGGCCTTCTGCAACGCCAAGGCGCCGCCCAGCGCGGCGGCCGCCAGGATCGCGATCATCCAGGCCACGGCGCGGGCATCGGGTTTCATCGGCTTACCCCGCCACCCCTGTTCTAAACCGCCAGATGAGCGGTCAGCCAGAAGCCGAGCACGACGGTGACGAGCAAGATCACGATGAAGCCGACGAAGTGGCGCTCCAGCAATCCCTTGATGGGATCGCCGAAGCGGTTCAGCAATCCAGCGAGCAGGAAGAACCGCGCACCGCGGGTCAGCAGCGACAACAGCACGAAGAGCGCGAAATTGTAGCCCAGCAACCCGCTGACGATGGTCACGAGCTTGAAGGGAATCGGCGTCAGGCCCTTGAGCAGGATGACGAGGGCTCCCCAGCGCGCATAAGCCTCCCGCAACGCCTCCAGCCTGTTGCCGTAGCCGTAAGCCGAGATCAGCCAGTGGCCGAGCGTGTCATAGAGCAGCGCACCGATGGCATAGCCAAGCACACCGCCCAGCACCGACATGATCGTGCACAGGCCGGCGTAGAACCAGGCGCGCCGAGGCTGCGCCAGCGACATGGGCACGAGGATCAGATCCGGCGGAAGCGGAAAGAACGAACTCTCCGCGAAGGCGACAGCCGCCAGGGTCCAGGTCGCGTAGGGACCTTCGGCCAGGGCCAAGGTCCGGTGGTACAGGCCTTTCAACATGCGCCGTGCTTAGCGGAGGCGCTTCGCACTGTCCAATACGCCGCGCCGCTGGCAACTGGCGCCGGGTACGCACATGGGACGTGAATACAAGCCGCAAGTGGCTTCACCTGCCGTTCAGCTTCGCGGACCTATAGATACGATCGTTCCAGTATTCGCGTTTTAGCCCCGCTGCCGAGTAGCATCGAAGATAGGGGCTACAGAAAAGGGAAGGTTTCGATGTCCGTAATCAAGAAGACCATCGCGGCGGGTGTCGCCGCCCTCACGCTCGGCACCGCCACCATTTCGACCTCGACGCCAGCCGCCGCATGGTGGCGGTATGGATGGGGTGCTCCCGTCGCGGCGGGCGTCATCGGCGGCCTTGCGGCGGGCGCCATCATTGGTGGCGCGGCCCGCGGCTATGGCTACGGCCCGGCCTATGCCTATGGTCCCGGCCCGTACCCCTGCGTGAGGCGCCGCGCCGTCTATGACGGCTACGGCAACTTCGTCGGCTACCGCCCCATGCGGGTTTGCTGAGACCCTTCATCGAAGAGCACAGCAAAGCCGCAGGCAACGCCCTCCGGATCGCGCCCCGCCGGAGGGTTTTTGCACGTCGTTCCTCCCGGGCTCCTACTTGGCCGGGGGAGTGCAGACCACGGCGTCGTTCAGCACATAGCAGATCGACATGGTTCCCGTTCGTACATCCACGCGGAAGACGCCCCCCTCCCGATCGTGCCGGGAGGCGATGAGGGCGTACTCGCTTTGAGACTGCGGGCCGGCGCCCTCGCCCGGCGGATAGCAGAGCGTCACCCCGATCGTCCGCTCGGATAAGCCATACTGACAGGCGCCCATCTCGCCGGTCGCCTTGTCCAGGCGATAGACGCGGTTGAGGTCGGTTTCCGGCGCCGCCAGGAACTCGTAGCTCGCGGCGTGTCCGGCCGTCGGGACGATAACCGAGAGCATCGCGGCTCCGACCCAGGCATATCTGACCGCATCGGGCATTCTTGGGTCTCCGGCGCCACCCGAATCGAGTTAGGCTACCCTATACACCTCCTGGCCTCTGAAACAGCCGTGCCTGGGCCGGGAGAGCTTCGTCGGCATTACGAAACACGCGCGGGGATCCCCTATGTCCGTCATGCCTCTTGTGGTCTTCGATCTCGATGGGACGCTTGCCGAAACCGCCGGGGACCTCATGGGCGCCCTCAATGCCGTTCTGGCCCGGGATGGCATCGCGCCGCTCCCCGTCGGGCAGGCCCGCACATTGCTCGGTGCCGGCGGCCGAGCGCTCATCGAGCGCGGCTATTCTGCCGCGGGCCGGTCGCTGACCAAAGCCCGACTCGAAGACCTGTTCGTCCTCTTCATCGCTCATTATGAAGCCCACATCGCGGAGCACAGCGTCCTTTTTCCCAGGGCTGTGCAGGCCATGGACCGTCTCGAGCGCCAGGGTTTCGGCTTTGCGGTCTGCACCAACAAGCTCGAACACGCCTCGATCAAGCTGCTCGAGGCGCTTGGGGTGCGGGGCAGGTTCCGGGCCATTTGCGGCCAGGACACATTCGACGTCAGCAAGCCGGATGCACGAGCGCTTCTGCTGACCATCGAGAGGGCGGGAGGCGAGGCGAACCGGGCCGTGATGGTCGGCGATTCCGTCACCGACATCCTGACGGCCAAGAACGCCGCCGTTCCGGTCGTCGCGGTGGATTTCGGCTATACGGACAAACCCGTGGCGGAACTGGGTCCGGACAAGGTCATCAGCCACTTCGACGAACTCGACGCGGCGGTGCTGGACCTGCTGGCGCGGCGTGCGCTCCGGAACGCGTAGCACAGGAACAGGGCTGACGAGCGGCGCGCCCCGCATGGCGATTGCTGATGCTCGGGAAAGATGGTGGGCGCGACAGGGATTGAACCTGTGACCCCTCCCGTGTGAAGGGAGTGCTCTCCCGCTGAGCTACGCGCCCGAGCCTTCCGGGTGGCCTAACCCAGGGCACGACGCCAAGTCAAGCTGGGCTTCGCGGGCCGATCGCCGATCCGACCGGCGCCGCCGCTCTCGGCGTAGAGAGGCGCGCGAAGTGTCACCCCTGGGCCACGCCGCCCGACGTAATCCGGGCTTGTCGATCCGGATGGGCCGTAAGCGATTGCTGCCCCAGGCCGGCTCGCGGAATATTAACGCGACACTCAACATAAACGTGCGCCCGATCAATCGGGCATTCATCTGCAAAAGAGAGGCATGTCGATGCGTCGCAACGCTATCGTCTCGACCGGGGCCGCCGCGCTGGCACTCGCGGCCGGCATATCCACCACCCCGGCCAAGGCTTTCGAAGGCAATTTCTTTCTGGACCAGCACAAGGCCTATTTCGAGCGTGCCCCGAGCGCGAGCGTCCCTTCCGCGAACGTGGCCAGCGCGGCAGTCGAGCCCGCGCCGGCGCCGGCGCCGCCCGCCTACAACGCCAGCCAGTCGCCGATGGGCGACCGGCCCGGCATCGACCCGGGGCCCCTCGCTTCCGCGATCCCGCGCGAGATCGTCGCCTACGACGGCGGCCATCCGGCCGGCACGATCGTCATCTCCACCGACGAAAAGCGTCTCTATTACGTCCTGCCGGATCATCAGGCGATCAAATACGGCGTCGGCGTCGGCCGGCCAGGCTTCTAATGGTCGGGCACCAAGACGGTTGTCATGAAGA
>CAXSEU010000316.1:0-4683 GCA_964236485.1 uncultured Lichenihabitans sp.
CGCCGCGGAACCATCGCGGACGTGCTGGCAGCGCTCCAGCGCATGGGCCGCAAGCCGCTGCCCGCCATCCTGGTGCGGCCCGAGGACGTGCTGCTGGCGATCCGCACCTCAATGCTGCTCGGCGCCGTGGTGCCGGAACTGCGCGGTGAGGTCGAGGCTTTGGCGACAGACCTTGCGGACCTGTCCACGGTGCGCGCCTCGATCCTCGCGGACCGCGACACCTTGTCTCGGGAGACGGCGGCGCTCAGCGCCGGTCAGGGCACCTTGAACGATCTCATCGCGGCGCGCCAGGAGGCGCGGAACGGCTGCTCGGCGCCGAGCAGGAGAGAGCCGCGGCTCTCGCCAAACAGGCCGGGGATATCAAGGATCTGATCGGACGCATGCAGGCGGAGGCGGATCGGATCGCCAACGATCCGCAGCGCAAGGCCGCCGAGGCCGACGCGGCGGCGGTCACGGCGCGGGTCGCGGCGGGCGCCTTCAAGGGCCCCGCGCGGCTGGCCCCGGGCACGATGTTCACGGATGCCAAAGGCATGCTGCCGCTGCCGGTGACCGGGAACGTCAGCAAGCGGTTCGGCGCCGACGACGGCTTCGGCAGCGTCGAGCACGGGATTTCCCTAGCGACGCGGGCGAAAGCCGTCGTGTCCGCCCCATCCGACGGCTGGATCTCGTTTTCCGGGCCCTACCGGACGTATGGACAGCTTGTAATTATCAATGCGGGCAGCGGCTATTATATCGTGCTCGCCGGAATGGATCATATCGACGTGGCTTTGGGCCAGTTCGTCCTGGCCGGCGAGCCGGTTGGGGCGATGGGCGACGGCTCGGTCAAGACCGCGGCCGCAATCGCCCTTGGCGGCGCCCAGCCGATTCTTTATGTTGAGTTCCGAAAAGACGGGGCGGCCATAGACCCGAGCCCATGGTGGGCCAAAGCCGATTTTGAAAAGGTTCGCGGATGATGCGCAAAGTGTCCATGGTCGTGGCCGGCGCGGCGCTGGGCGCGGTGGCCGCAACGGTGACGATTCATACGGGGTTTCTGCCGGGCGGCTCCGCCCGGGCCGCAGCCTCCGACACCTACAGGGATCTGAACCTCTTCGGCGATGTGTTCGAGAAGATCAGAACGGACTACGTCGAAAAGCCCGACGAGCAGAAACTTGTCGAGGCGGCAATCAACGGCATGCTGGCGTCGCTCGATCCCCATTCGAGCTACATGGACGCGAAGGCCTATCGCGACATGCAGGTGCAGACGCGCGGCGAGTTCGGCGGCCTCGGTATCGAGGTCACGCAGGAGGACGGCAACATCAAGGTCGTGACCCCGATCGACGACACGCCGGCCTCGAAAGCAGGCATCCTGTCGGGCGATCTCATCGTGGCGATCGACGGCGAGAACGTCTCCGGCCTGTCGCTCAACCAGGCGGTCGACAAGATGCGCGGATCGGTCGGTACGGCCGTCACGCTGAAGATCGTGCGCGGCGCCAACAAGGATGGGCAGGATTTCAAGCTGACGCGTGCCGTGATCCAGATCAAGTCCGTCAAGAACGAGATCAAGGACGATGTCGGCTACATTCGCATCAGCCAGTTCAACGAGCAGACTTTCGACGGCTTGAAGAGCGCGATGCAGAAGTTCCAGTCGACCATCCCGGCGGAGAAGTTCAAAGGCTACATCCTCGACCTGCGCAACAATCCCGGCGGGTTGCTCGACCAGTCGATCGAAGTCTCCAATGCCTTCATCGACCACGGCGAGATCGTCTCGACGCGCGGCCGCAACGCCGACGAGACGCAGCGCTACAGCGCCCGGCCAGGCAATGACCTGTCGCATGGCAAGCCCGTCGTGGTGCTCATCAACGGCGGGTCCGCGTCGGCCTCCGAGATCGTGGCGGGTGCCCTGCAGGACCACAAGCGCGCCACCATCATGGGCACGCGCTCCTTCGGCAAGGGGTCGGTCCAGACGATCATCCCGCTCGGGCAGAACGGCGCGCTACGATTGACGACGGCGCGCTACTACACCCCGGCGGGTCGTTCCATCCAGGCCAAGGGCATCGAGCCAGAGCAGGTCGTGCTCGAAGACGTGCCGGACGAGTTGAAGGGCAAGGACGACACCAAGGGCGAGGCTTCGCTGAAGGGTCACCTGATGAACGGCGGCAAGGACGACGAGAAGCAGGGATCGCAAGCCTACGTGCCGCCGGACGCCAAGAACGACAAGCAGTTGATCGCCGTCCTCAACCTGCTGCGGGGCAACACCAAGGCCTCCAACGCGGTCGACGAGCCGAAGGCCCCTCAGCCGAACTGAGTCCTGCGGCGGGCGCTCCTTCGAGCCGCGCCCGCCGCAGGATCCTGGCGCCCAACGCGGCACTGACAAGCGTCGGGCAAGCCTCCGTGGCTATGGTCTTCCGTGCATCGAGCCGGAACACCATGATCGGAAGCGATCTCCATAAGCCTCTGTTCGGCCGTCCGGTTCGTCCTCCACGCCGGGCGTCTGCCGTCGCCGTCGCGGCGATGCTCTGCGGCGTGGTTTTCGCGGCGGCGTCCGCGGTGGTTCTGAAAGGCGACGGCGGCGACGGTGAGCCGTTCGCAGTAGGCGCCATCGCCGCGAAGCCCGCGGATTTCCCCGCGCCAGCCCATCCGCCCGTTGCACAGGCCGCCGCGGCCGTGACCCTGGCGGGCGCCGCGGGGCCAGTGGGGGCGCCGACATCCGGCATCGGTTCGGCCGCGCCCCCGGCGCGGCAGGTGGAGATCGAGAACGGCGTCACGGTAATTCGCGCGGTGGCGCCTGGCGGGTCCGGCTCGGTGACGCTCAAGGTTCCGGAGCCCGGACAGAAAGCGTCTGTCGGGGCACCAGACCCGCTGTTGATCGAAGCGTCCGCCTCAGGACCCCTGCCCCGCATCGGGCGCGACGGCCGGCGCCCCGCACTCGCCTATGCGGCGGCGCCCGCCCTCGCGGATGGCAGGCCTCGGATCGCCATCCTGATCGGCGGCATGGGCCTCGACCGTGCCGCGACCGCCGAGGCGGCGACACAGTTGCTCCCTGCCGTGACGTTCGGCTTCGCGCCCTACGGCGAGGACCTCGATCAACAGGCGGCCAAGGTCCGCGCGGCCGGTCACGAGATCGTCCTGCAGATGCCGATGGAGGACTTCGGCCGCGGTGAGCGGCCGTTCCCGCACATGCTGAAGGTCGATGACGCCGAGAACCTTGACCGGCTTCACTGGTTGATGGGCCGCTTCGCCGGCTATGCGGGCGTCGGCAATTACCTCGGCGGACGATTGCTGGCCGACGAGGGCAGCCTCAAGCCGCTGTTGAAGGACGTCGAGACGCGCGGCCTCTATTTCGTCGACGACGGCACGGCGACGAGGAGCCTCGCCCTGCCGGTCTCACAGGAGATCGGACTGCCTTCCGTCAAGGCCGATCTCGTGCTCGACGCCTCAGCGGACGCGGGTGCGATCGCGAAGGCCTTTGCGCGTCTCGAACAACTTTCGCGCGAGCGCGGCTTTGCCTTGGGTATCGCCTCGGGCCGCCCGGCATCGATCGCCGCGGTCCGCCGGTTCATCGACAACGCGACAAAGCGCAGCATCGTGGTCGTTCCGATCAGCCAGGCCATGGGTCCGGCGGCCACGGACAAGACGCAAGCCGCGCGCTGAACCGTCTTCCGGCTCGCGGCACCCTGACCAAACATGAACTTATTTTTAGATGCGTTGCCGCATAAGTCTCTGGATCGCCCCAACATTCGCCCATGTTCTCGCCCATGCTCCCACCTGGTCGCATAGGACGGCATCAGCCCGGCGGACCGAAGGACATCGAGATGGCTGAGCCGCCTAAACGCCGATCCTCTCTGAGGCTCATCCTCATCGGTGCTTTGGTCCTCTGCGCCGGGCTGCTGATCGGTCGAGATCAGGTCGGATCGCTGGCCGAGCGGGTCGGGGCACTGGTGAAGCGCGACACACCGGCGTCCAAGGGAGCCGCCAAGGAGGCCGCCGTGCCGGTCTCCGCGACCGCGGCCAAGATCGGCGACTTTCCGGTGGTGCTCGACGGTCTCGGCACCGTGCAACCTTATAATACCGTCCTGGTCCGCACCCGCGTCGATGGTCAGATCATGACGCTGCACTTCACCGAGGGGCAGATCGTCAAGGCGGGCGATCTCCTGGCCGAAATCGACCCCCGGCCCTACAAGGCCGCGCTCGACCAGGCGACGGCCAAGAGGCAGCAGGACCAGGCCACGCTCGACAACGCCAGGCGCGACCTCGGCCGTTACCAGTCGCTGGCGAAAAGCGATTACGCGACGCGGCAGCAGCTCGACACACAGAACGCCATGGTGGCGCAGTTGACCGCTCAGATCGCCTCGGACGACGCTTCGGTCGAGAACGCGCAGACGCAGCTCGGTTACGCGACCATCCGCTCGCCGATTACCGGGCGAGCCGGCTTTCGCCTCGTCGACCAGGGTAATATCGTGAATGCCTCAAGTCAGTCCGGCATCGTGTCCATCGCCCAGATCGAGCCGATCTCCGTCCTGTTCACAGCCCCCGAGGACACCTTGCCGGAGATCCAGGCCGGGCAGAAAGCCTCCCCGCTCGAGGTCAAGGCGTTGAACTCGGACGGGTCGAGGGTCTTGGCCAGCGGCAAGCTGGAGACGGTGAACAACGAGATCGACACCGCGAGCGGAACGATGCGCCTCAAGGCCTCTTTCGACAACAGGG
>CAXSEU010000317.1:0-4039 GCA_964236485.1 uncultured Lichenihabitans sp.
CGCCGAGCGTGATCCCGAGTCTCAGCATCAGGGAAAAGCCGAAGTCGACGATGAGGAACAGGTAGACGAACGTCAACGACAGGAACACGACCGGGGCCACGAGCCTGAAGAACAGGAAGGCGATTTCGGCCTGCGGGCCGCGATAGCCCGCCATGGCGAGTTGCGTCTTGGCCTGATCGGTATTCAGCCATTTGGAGGCGCCAAACCTTTCGACCACCTTGGTCATGAAGGCTTTCGCCTCCGGCCTCACCTTTCCCTTGCCGCCCTTCGACAGTCGCTCGCGCTCGCGCGCCCTGATGCGCTCCCGTTCCACCGCCATGGACTTCATGCGCTGCCCGAGCGTGTCGGTCTCCAGCAACGGCAAGGCGATCGTCAGGACCGTGGCGCCTGCCGCGACGGCGATCAGCAGGCCGAAAAGGAACTGCTGGTCGCTCAGTCTTTGAAGGATCTCGTCCATTATCGCTGCGGCCCCCGGCCCAACTCGGCGTCATCAACCTGTGGGACATCGGTCGAAGCGGAGCTTCGGCCCAGGTCCGTGAACAGGCGCGTCTTTCAAGCTGGCGCATGTCGGCGACAGCGTTACACGCGCCAGAGCCTGTTCATGTCAGCAACAGCATGACATGCTAGATGTCGAAATCGATCATCTTGCGCATGACCATGGTGCCGATCCCCATCCAGATCAGGCATCCAAGGCACGCGAGGCGCCCCGGCATCGTGGTCCAGAGCGCCTCCATGTAATGAGGCGTCGTCAGGTAGACGAAGAAGCCGACGACGAAGGGCAGCGAGCCGATGATGCCGGCGGAGGTCTTGGCCTCCGAGGACACGGCCTTGACCTTGGCTTTCATCTTCTTGCGATCGCGGATGACCCTTGAGAGGTTTCCCAGCGCCTCGGTGAGGTTGCCGCCTGCCTTCTGCTGGATGCCGATGACGATGGCGAAGAAGTTGGTTTCCGGAACCTGCACCCGCTCGCACATCCTTTCGACCGCCTCCGTCACCGAAAGGCCGACCGCCTGCGATTCCGCCACCAGGCGGAATTCAGTCCGAAGCGGCTCCGTGCACTCCGCGGCAACGATCCGCAGGCAATCGCCAAGCGGCAGGCCCGCCTTGACGCCGCGGATGACGACATCCACGGCATTCGGGAATTCATCGACGAACTTCGCCATCCTGCGCTTGCCGAGATAGCCGATCAGCCAGTTCGGCAGCCCGAAAGCGCCGACCAGGATGGCGGCGCCGGCGACGAAGGGGTTGCCTTGGGCCGCGAAGGTCAGGAGCCCCGCGAACGCGCCCGATCCGGCGCAGGCCATGAAGAACGTCTTGTTGCTCCACTCGAGGCCGGCGCGGGCGATCTTGGCCTCGAGGCTGAGCTTCTTGGTCTTGCCCCGCTGCTCGACCTCCTTGAGACTCTCGGCGACCTGCTTGCGCCGGCTTGCGGCATCGGCCCGCTCCGGGACGCCGCGGCGCGATCGCGCGACTTGCAGGACTTCCTTGCGCCGCTCGGCCTTGATGTCTCCGGAGAGGTACGGCAGGGCGACGAACAACGCGCCCCCCGCCGCGGCGACGCCGAGGAGATAGGCCAGGATGTTGCTGGTTTCCATGGCGTCACCTCCAGCCGCGGGCGTGATCCTGATCGAACTTCATAGCCGGGCGCCTTCCTTGACTTCCGCCCTGTCGAGCGCCGCGGCGAGCCGCTCCTCCTCGCCGTAGTACCGGGCGCGCTCCCAGAAGCGCGGCTGGCCGATGCCGGTGGAGCGGTGCCGACCCTTCAGCTTGCCCTGGGCGTCCTCGCCCAGGATGTCGTAGAGGATCAGATCCTGGGTGATGATGACGTCGCCCTCCAGGCCCAGAACCTCGGTGATGTGGGTGATGCGGCGCGAGCCGTCGCGCAGGCGCGTCGCCTGGATCACGACGTCGATCGAGGTCACGATCATCTCGCGGATGGTGCGCGAGGGCAGCGAGAATCCGCCCATGGTGATCATCGATTCGAGGCGGCTCAGGGCCTCGCGCGGGGAATTGGCATGCAAGGTTCCCATGGAGCCGTCGTGACCGGTGTTCATGGCCTGCAGGAGGTCGAAGGCTTCCGGTCCGCGCACCTCGCCGACGATGATCCGCTCGGGGCGCATACGCAGGCAGTTGCGGACGAGGTCGCGCATGGTGACGGCGCCGCTGCCTTCGCGGTTCGGGGGCCGCGTCTCGAGCCGCACCGTATGGGGCTGCTGGAGTTGCAGTTCCGCCGCGTCCTCGCAGGTGATCACCCGCTCGTCGTTCTCGATGTAGTTCGTCAGGCAGTTGAGCAGCGTCGTCTTGCCGGAGCCGGTGCCGCCCGAGATCAGCACATTGCATCGCACCTTGCCGATGATCTTCAGCACCTCGGCGCCATCGGGCGAGATGGAGCCGAAACGCACCAATTGGTCCAGTGTCAGCTTGTCGCGCTTGAACTTCCGGATGGTCAGGGCCGGGCCGTCGAGCGCCAGGGGCGGCGCGATGACGTTGACGCGCGAGCCGTCCATCAGGCGCGCGTCGCAGATCGGGGAGGCTTCGTCGACCCGGCGTCCGATCTGGCTGACGATGCGCTGGCAGATGTTCATCAACTGCGCGTTGTCCCTGAAGCGAACGTTGGTGAGCTGGATCTTGCCGTTGACCTCGATGTAGGTCTTGCTGGCGCCATTCACCATGATGTCGGCGATGTCGTCGCGGGCGAGCAGCGGCTCGAGCGGACCATAGCCGAGAACGTCGTTGCAGATGTCGTCGAGGAGATCCTCCTGCTCGGCGATCGACAGGACGACGTTCTTGATCGATATGATCTCGTTGACGATGTCGCGGATCTCTTCCCGGGCGCTGTCGGGATCGAGCTTCGAGAGTTGCGACAGATCGATCGCCTCGATCAGCGAGCCGAAGATCGAACCCTTCGTCAGGTAATATTCGTCCGAGTGGCGCCCCTCGATGGATGAGGCGGCGACCGCGGAAGACCCCGAGGCGGGCGCGGACGCGGGTGACCCGCGACCCTCGGACGCCGGCTTGGCGGGCAGCGGTGCCGGGACCGGCGAGTAGGCGTTTGCCGCACGACGTCCGAACATGCTCAGCGCGTCCCTTCAAGAAACACCGGAGGCCGGTGGCGAGAGCCTTTGCCGGCCCGCATCAGGAGGCTCGTTTCTTGGCGAGTCTCGCCAGGAAGGGATCCAGCAGCGTCCGCTTGGCCTTGCGCACGTCCGCCCGGCCCGTCACGGCGCGGGCCAGTTCGCCCAGGGTCTCGTTGATCTTGCTGGTGGCCTCCACCTCGCTCACCATCTGGCCGTTGTTGGCGGCTGTGCCGAACAGCTTGGCATCGAACGGGATCACCGCCGCCAGGGGACCCTCGACGGCCTTGGCGAAATCCGCCACCGTGATCTCGGGGCGCTTGAGCAGGCCGACGCCGTTGAGAACCAGCTTCGGCTTGCTGTCGTTGGGCCGCGCGGTGCGAAGAACCTCGAGCAGGTTCTTGGCGTTGCGCAGGTTCGCGAGATCCGGCGAGGCCACCAGCACCACCTCGTCGGCACTGCAGAGCGCCCTGCGGCTCCATGCCGTCCAGGAATGCGGCACGTCGAGAACCACGATCGGAACAGTGGCGCGGAGGATGTCGAACAGCGCGTCGAAGGCCGTCTCGTTGAAGTCGTAGGGACGGTCGAGCGTGGCCGGGGCGGCCAGGATCGACAGGGTGTCCGAGCATTTCGACAAGAGTCGGTCGACGAGGTTGCTGTCGAGACGGTCGGGGGCATAGACGGCCTCGACGATGCCCTGCGGCGGATCCTGGTTGAAGTCGAGCCCGGCGGTGCCGAACGGCAGGTCGAGGTCGACGATCACGGTCGGCACGTCGAGGGAGCGGGAGATCGACCAGGCGACGTTGTGGGCGATCGTGGAGGCCCCGAAGCTGGTGGTCGAGAAAGGCAAAAAAGCCGCCGCGCATCTGATGGAAGCCGCCGAGGGTGACATCGAGTTCGCCAATGGCCGTTTCACCATCGCCGGCACCGATCGCAGCATCGACATCATGGAGCTGTCGCGGCGG
>CAXSEU010000317.1:4049-4680 GCA_964236485.1 uncultured Lichenihabitans sp.
AACCGTCCGACGGGCTCGGCCGCCGCATGGGTGTAGAGATGCGAAAGGGCGCGGACGAGGTCCAGCACCGAGAAGGGTGCCACGAGGTAGTCGCTGACGCCGCGAGCCATCAGGTCGCGATAGAGCACGATGTCGTTGACGCGGCCCACCACCACGACCTTGGTGCCGCTGTCGCAATGCTGCGAGAGCGCCTCGAGATGCCCGATGAGTTCGGCCCGCTCCCCCAGGCTTTCGATGATGACGACGTTGGGTGTGGGGGCGCCGCGATAGGCCTCCACAGCCGCCAGGGCTCCGCCCATGTGGGCCTTGACGTGGGTCCGCCCCATGCGTCGGTCGCCGATCGCCTCGTTGACGGTCAGGGCCAGTTCGGGCGTCTCGCAGAAGGCCTGGATGGAGATTCTCGGCAGCGGTGCGATATGCAGGCGCAGATCAGCGCCCTCGCCCCCGCCCCTCGGGTGATCACGGTCGTCCCACATCAGTTGCCCCCGTTGTTGAACGGCCGGATGCTTCCCCATGCCGTGCTGGGATCGCTGGCCTGACGGGCGTCGGTCGATCCTCGGATGTCGCCGATGGCGCGCGTCCGCATCTGAACGTCGCTGGGGCCCTCGGCCCGCGGGCGCACGAGGTCGCG
>CAXSEU010000318.1:0-4680 GCA_964236485.1 uncultured Lichenihabitans sp.
AGGGGACATCGTCTGGTTCGCGCCGGGGGAAAAGCATTGGCACGGCGCGGCGCCCGCGACGGCCATGACGCACATCGCCATTGCCGAAAAGCTCGACGGCAGCCCTGTGGATTGGATGGAGAAGGTCACGGACGATCAGTATTTCGCCGGTCGCCAGTCCTCTTTGGGTAGAGACGAATAGAGCCGCGCGGACACGAACGCGGGAGCGTCCGGGGCAAGGCTGGGCTACGATGCCTCGACTCTCCGGGGCCTACGGCTCCATGGTTATCCGATGGGTCCAGGGCCGCACCGATGGTCTGGAGACCTCATCTTTTGACAGGTCGGCGGTCAGCGAGGCCGGGCGCCCTTGCCTTGGAGGCGCCGGGCGGGTGATGTCGAGGGGCATTCGTTCACCTTCCGTCCCTTGATGCGCCGACCACGCCCGTCGTCTGCAACGGACCGGGGACCTCGTCCTTCCTGAAAGCGGCCGCGACCGCCGGACGTTCCATCGTGCGGACAGTCGATGCGGTCCAAGCGCGGTAGTCGCTCATGGCAACGTCCAAGGACCCGCCCCAGCGGTAGAAGACGATGAGAAAGGCGTCCGCGACCGAATAGGCGTCGGCCACCGCCCACGTGCGGCCGTCGTCGAGGATATGCTCGATGGCGGCGAACGCCTCCAGCATGTTGGCGTGGCCCTTGACCCTGATGCCGCCAGAGGCCGTGGTGTCGGCGCTGAACCGTTCTGGGCGCCATTGCTGCGCGAAGGCGACGGCGTGCAGCCAGCCCGACAGCCAGTTCATCCATTCGAGCGTCCGCGCCTCGCGCGCCGGGTCGGCGGGCATGAGGTCGAGGCCGGGTCGAAGCCTCGCGAGGTAGGTGACGATCGCCGGAACCTCGGTGAGCAGAAGCCCCTCGCCACCGGCCCGGCCGGCCACCGGTGACAGGGCCGGCACGCGTCCTTTGGGGTTCCGCGCCAGCCAGGACGGGCGTCGCGTCTCGCGTCCCTCATCCCGGGCGCGAACGCGGTGGGCGCGATACGCAAAGCCGCCTTCCTCCAGCACGATCCGGACGGCGAGCGAGCAGGACCCCGCATCGTGAAAGAAGTCAAAACATGGCTCGTCGGGCATGTTGCCTCTCCGGCTCAAGGCGCGGGGCTGCGCAGGGCGCGCAGCACCACATCCCGCAAGGCTTCGGTCGGACGCCCGATCACGCGGCTGAGCGTGCGCGTGTCGTCGGCCAGGATGCCGCCGGCCGCCTTGGCGCTGTATTCCGCCAGCGCCGCGGCAAAGCTTGGCGGAACCCCGGCGCGGGCCAGGGCTTCGCCGTATTGGTCCTGCGCGAGATCGCGATAGGCGACCGTTCGGCCACCAGCCTCGCTGAGGACGGCGGCAACGTCCGAGAGCGTGAACGCCTCGTCGCCGGCCAGTTCGTACACGCGGCCGCCGACGGGATCGCCGCTCAGGATCGCCGCGGCTGCGGCCGCATAATCGGCGCGGCTGGCGGCCGAGATCAGGCCGCCGCCGGTGCTGCCGAGCAGAGCACCATGCCGGATGGCTGCGTCCGCGCCGATCAGGTAGTTCTCGATGTACCAGCTGTTGCGCAGGATGGCGTAGGGAAGGCCCGACGCCGCGATCATGCGCTCGGTTTCCCGGTGCGACTCCGCCAGGCTGATCGGGTTCCTGTCGGCGTGGATGATGCTGGTGTAGGCGATCAACTCGGGAGAGACGGCGGCGGCCGCCTCGATCACGGCGCGATGCTGCCCGATCCGCCTCTCGACATCGTCAGAGGAGATGAGCAACAGCCGCTTCACGCCTTGCAACGCTGTGGCGAGCCGCTCGGGGGCATCATAATCGAACGGGCGAACGTCGACGCCGCGGGCCTTCAGATCGGCGGCCCGAGAGGGATCGCGAACGAGCGCGACGATGTCGTTGGGCGGCACCCGGCCCAGCAGCGATGCGACGACGAGCCGGCCCAGCTGGCCCGTGGCTCCGGTGACGGCATACATGGCACTCTCCGATTGAACGTTGAATGCGGTACATACATACGAGCTCACCTGCGATGAAGTACGCACATGGAGGTAAGCTACGGTGGGCCCAGCAGGAACCGATTACCTCGCCAGGCAGCTCGAACGCGGCCACGTGTTCGACGCGGCCTGCCGATCACGCGAGGTGCTCGTGCATCTCACGGGCAAGTGGAATGTGCTCCTCCTCATCGCGTTGCGCGACGGCACGATGCGATTTGCCGAGCTTCACCGGAAGGTGAACGGGGTAAGCGAGCGCATGCTCGCGAAGAGCCTGCAACAGCTGGAAGGTCATCGGCTACTCGTCCGGAAAAGCTTTCCGGTGGTGCCCCCGCATGTCGAATACACGCTGACGCCGCTGGGTCAGGAGGCCGCCCGGCGGATGGCGATGCTGACCGACTGGATCGAGGACAACGTCCACGCTCTGAGCGATGCGGGATGACGGCTTTCGGGCGTCCACCGCGACGGTTCCGGGCGCCCTCGGTCGGGAGCAGCCTTGCCCTGGGTCAGTCCTGCGCCGGGGCCTGCTTGGTGACCGCCAGGAAGCAGTGGACGTAATCCATGCCGTGCCCCTCGGGCGCCGCCGCGACCTCGGCCCGGTAGGCGTCGTAGAAGCGGTCCACGATGCGCTGGCGCTCGTCGAGGCTGCGTGATCTGTCGAGTGCGCTGAAGAACGTGCTCTCCGTCCAGGAGCGCAGCGTCGGCAGATAGGCCCGCGCGAAAGCTTGCGGATCCCGATGCTGCTTGAAGGCCGCCGCATAGGGACACTCGGTGACGCGGGTCGAGACATGGTCGAGCCGCAGCCCGGCCCGCCGCACCGCCGAATCCGGATCATCGAAGGGCGCCGTGAACTCGCTGACGGTGCGGTAGAACTGCTGCAGCGTCCCGGCCCGGTACTCGGCCGGCGTGATGGCACCGTCTCGCACGAGGTCGCGCCAATGCTTGGCGAATGTGTCGAACATGTCGACGCCGCCGGTGCTCCCGAGGTGCCGGCCCTCCTCGTCCTCGCAGAAATTGGCGAGGACGAGCTTGCCGCCCGGCACGAGTTCCCTTGCCCGTGCGAGCAGGATCGCGTTCCAATCCCGCATGGCCTGGGCGCGGTAGGCGCCGCGCTCCGTCGCCGTCGCGCCGACCGCATGCACGTGATCGGCGATGCCGGCCTGCGGGGTGCTCAGCCAATGCATCGCGGTCGCCGAAAAGCCGAAGGACAGCGTCTGGTCTGGAAAGATCTGGCGGTGGAAGCTCGTGCCGCTGGCGAAGGTGTAGAGCTTCGGCTCGCTCCCCAGGGGTGAGGCCTCGGGCGCCTCAAGCTGGCCATGCAGACGGCGGAACAAGACCGAGAAATCGTTGTGGGGGAGATCCGTATAGGTCAGCGTCAGCGCCATGTCGGGCGTCGCGGCGCGCAGGTGCGCGACGAGGCGCTTCATCAGGTCGAGCGAGGTGCCGCCGTCCGCCGCGCCGAAATCCGCCAGGGCGAAGGTCTGATGCCGCCGGAGATCCATGGCGGCGATGGCGTCGACCGCGAGGTCGCCGGCCGCGTCGATCACCGTCTTGGCCCCTGTGGTATGATCGCTGTAATAGCCGGCGCCGCGCATCGCGATGAGGGGTGTCGCCGTCGCCGTGGTCATCGCTCGCTTCCCTCCGCAGCACCGCTGGTGAGTGCGAGATTAGGGGCCAGCGCGCCGCCCGATCAACGGAAAAGGTGGCGTGCGGCGTTCGTGCAGCGATGACCGTCGAGCCCGCCTTGCAACCCGATCGCGCAGAGCGAGCGCGCCAGGGCCGGCTGCGCCTCGACTGAATCCTTCCGACGCGAGCGTCCGTGCCGTGCCCGGGACCTTATTGGGCAGTTCGAAGAGCCTGGATCATCCGCTCCAGCCTCGCCGTCCCGTCGTCCGTGAAGGCGGCCCGGTCGGCCTCGATTCTCACGAGACCACAGCTCTGCAGTTCTTCGATGGCGGCGGCGTCCGCCATGTGGCCGGAGCCGTCGCGCAACACGACATCCGCGACCTTCTCTCCCGACGAGAGCTGATGGAAGGCCGCGAAGGCGAACACGGCGACCGCCTTATCACTGAGCGTGGTGGGGTTTGACATGACGTCACGATCTCCGGCAACGATCATCACGTCAATGCTTCTGGCAGGCGAGGGTTTCACACGTTGGAGGGGGCGCGGTGACGCAGTTGAAGCCGGGCTGGGAGTTACCGACTTCTCCGTGCAACAGGATGAATCCGGATGGCACGATGCGTCGCTCAGGAGCCGACCACCAGGCAGGCGCCCCGGCCGCGGCAAAGATCTGTCCGCTGTGCGACCGTCCCATCCCGCGCCACGCGAAGTCGAGCCGGCACCATCTCACGCCCAAGCTGAAGGGGGGCGCGAAGCTCGGCACGGTGGAGCTTCACCAGATCTGCCACAGCGCCATCCATGCGCGCTTCTCGGAGGCCGAGTTGGCCCGCCAACTCTCCGACATGCTGCGCCTGAAGGCGGAGCCCACCCTGGCCGATTTCCTGGCCTGGGTGCGCACCAAGCCCGACGATTTCCACGCGCCGACGCGCCTGACGAAGACGCGCCGCGCGGGCCGTGCCGCACGGCACAGACGGTAGCCCTGCCTGAGGCTCGCGTGTTCGGGATCAGCCCGCCGGATCCCGCGAGGCAGGAGAGGACGCGGCCGCCGCCTGTCGCAGCGG
>CAXSEU010000319.1:0-4661 GCA_964236485.1 uncultured Lichenihabitans sp.
CGATTTGCCGATCGGCAGGACGGGCAGGACGAGGACCGGGAATTCCGCCGGGATGCGCTCGATGGCGCGAGCGAGGTAGCCCTCCATGATGAAGGCGTCGACGCCGACGGGCAGGTGAGGCCCGTGCTGTTCGGTGGCGGCAACCGGGAGGACGGCAATCGCCTCGCTCATGTCGCTCGCCTGGAACTCCGTCCAGCTCAGCTCCGACCAAAACTTCGTCCGAAATCCCATGCCGGCTCCTGAGTCTCGTCGGATCAGGTTCGTTGCGCGGCGATCGCCTCGACTTCCACCACGAACTCGGGTCTGGCGAACCCCGAGACGATCATCAGGGTCGAGGCCGGCGGCGGCGCCGATACGACCCTGTCGCGCACCGCCATGTAGCCCGCGAGATGCTCCCGTCCCGTGACATAGGCGTTCAGCCGCACAAGGCAGCCCAGATCCATTCCGCCCTCCGCCAGGATCGCCGCGATCGCCTCGAAACAGAGCGCGCTCTGGTCTTCGACGCCGGCCGGCACCGTCGCGTCGAGCCGGATGCCGAGTTGCCCCGAGCAGAAGATCATCCTTGCCCCCGCCGGCACCACGATCCCGTGAACGTATCGGGCGAAGGGCGGAACGACGCCCGGCGGGCTGAGGGGGGTGAACATGATCCAAGCCTAGGCGGCGCCCCTGGTTCCCGCAAGCGGGCACGTGCCGGAACGCTCAGGCACGCCCCTTGCAATTCGGAAAGCTCCGGCATCACAGTGACGACGCTGCGCCTTCGCGGGCCGTTTGGAGATGGAGTTACAGATGCTGGCTCGAATCATGGGGGCGGCCTTGACCCTCGGCGTGGCGTTCTGCGGCGCGCATGCCGCGGAGAAGGTCTCGTTCGGAACCAACTGGCTGGCCGAGGCCGAACATGGGGGCTTCTATCAGGCGGTCGTCGACGGCACTTACGCCAGATATGGCCTCGACGTGAGGATCGTGCCAGGCGGGCCACAGAGCAACAACGAGCTCTTGCTGCCCAGCGGAAAGCTGGATTTCTACATGGGCGGCGACATGCTTCAGGCATTGGCGGCGGTGGAGCAGAAGGTGCCGATCGTCGGTGTCTCGGCCATCTTCCAGAAGGATCCCCAAATCTTCATGTCGCATCCAGGCGTCGGACTCGACAAGTTCGAGGACCTCAAGGCGGCGACCATCTTCGTGAGCAAGGAGGGGCTCGCCTCCTTCTATCGTTGGATGGTGCAGAGCCTCGGTTTCTCCGAGGACAAGGTGAAGCCCTATACGTTCAATACGGGTCCCTTCCTGGCCGACAAGATGTCGGCCCAGCAGGGCTACCTCACCTCGGAGCCCTACGCGGTCGAGACGCAAGGCGGTTTCAAGCCCAACATCTTCCTGCTCGCGGATTACGGTTTCAGCACCTACTCCACCCTGATCGAAACCCGGCAGGCCATGGTGGACGAGCACTCCGACCTCGTGCAGCGGTTCGTCGATGCGTCGGCAATCGGATGGTACAACTACCTCTACGGCGACAACGCCAAGGCCAATGCCGCCATCAAGGCCGATAATCCAGAGATGACGGATGCCGCGATCGCGTTCTCGCTCGATAAGCTGAAGCAATATGGCGTCGTGGATTCAGGCGACGCCAAGACAATGGGGATCGGCGCCATGACGGAGGCTCGCCAGAAGGACTTCTACGACAAGATGGTCAAGGCCGGCGTCGTCGCCGCGGACATCGATTACAAGAGGGCCTATACCCTGCGGTTCGTGGGCAAGAAGGTCGGTGTCGAACTCGGTCCGAAGAACTAAGTGAAGCGCAACGACATGGCCGCGCTCCTCTCGTCCGAGCCGGGCGTCGATCTGCAGGGGTCCGCGCCCTTGGTGACGCTCCGGGGCATATCGAAGACCTTCCCCAATGGCACCGTGGCGCTGAGCCGGCTCGATCTCGAGGTTTACGCAGGCGAATTCCTCTCGCTGATCGGCCCATCGGGTTGCGGCAAGTCGACGGTGCTTCGCATCCTGGCGGGTCTCATCGGCACCTCGGGGGGCGTCGTGTCCTGGAGCGGGCAGCCGCCGGAGATCGGATTCGTGTTCCAGGAGCCGACCTTGATGCCCTGGGCCAGCGTCTTCGACAATGTGTGGCTGCCGCTCCGGCTCCGGAAGGTCTCCCGGAGCGCGGCGCGAAGCGGCGTCGAGGCGGCGCTCGACCTCGTCGGCCTGACCAGGTTCGCCGGGAGCTACCCGCGCGAACTCTCCGGCGGCATGAAGATGCGGGTTTCGATCGCTCGCGCGCTCGTGCTGAAACCCAAGCTGCTACTGATGGACGAACCTTTTGCGGCGCTCGACGAGATCACCCGATTCAAGCTCAACAACGACCTCGTGCGGCTCAAGGCCGAACTCGATACCACGGTCGTCTTCGTCACCCATTCGGTTTACGAGAGCGTCTATCTGTCCGGTCGCATCGTCGTCATGGCGGCACGGCCCGGCCGGGCCGTCGAGACCCTGGGCGTTCCGGCGACGGTTGCGAGGACGGAAGAGTTCAGAGCCACGACGCTCTACACGGAGACCTGCCGCCAAGCCTCGCTGGCCCTGCACGGCGCGATGGCCGAGGACGATCACCTATGAGCGTCGCCGATCCGGCGGAGGGCGTGGAGCCGTTCCCGCAACGCGCTTTCGAGGACGAGCGACAGGCAGGGCGCCGCGTGCCGTTCCACCGCCTCCTCGACGTGGCGCTGCCCGCCGCCATCCTGGCCGGGGCGCTGCTGGCCTGGGAGGCGATGGTCCGGCTCCGCGCCATCCCGCCCTACATCCTGCCGGCGCCGAGTCTCGTTCTCGCCACCCTGGCCAAGGATTGGGGCATCCTGTCGGGTTCCCTGCTGGTCACCTTGCGCACCACCGTTGCGGCCCTGGTGCTCGCGGTCGTCGGGGGGGTCGGCCTCGCGGTTCTGTTCGCCCAGTCGAGGTGGATCGAACGGTCGTTCTTTCCTTTCGCCGTCGTCATGCAGGTGACGCCGATCGTATCGATCGCGCCGCTTCTGCTGATCTATCTCGAACCCGGCACGGCGGTGCTGGTCTGTGCCTTCCTGGTCGCGTTCTTCCCCATCCTGTCGAACACCGCGCTGGGTCTCGCCTCGGCCGATCACAACCTCGTGGAGTTGATGGAACTCTACCGGGCGAAGCGCTGGCAGCAGGTGCTCTACCTGCGCCTGCCGAGCGCGCTGCCCTACTTTCTTGGCGGGCTCAGGATCGGGGGCGGACTTGCGCTGATCGGCGCCATCGTGGCCGAGATCGCGGCGGGCTCGGCCGGGCAGGGGTCCGGGCTGGCCTTCCGCATCGTCGAGGCCGGCTTCAGGCTCAACATCCCGCGTATGTTCGCCGCGCTGGCGCTCATTTCCTTGACCGGCATCCTGATCTACGTGGCGTTCACGCTGCTGACACATCTGCTGCTCCGGCGTTGGCACGACAGCGCCCGTCAACGTGGAGTCTGATGTGCGACGCCTCACGCTTCCCGCAAACACCCGACGCTGGGGCATCCACCGGGCGCGCGTCCCGGCCTGCCTGCTTGCGCCGATCGGTCCATACGACAGCGAAGGGCTCTGCCTCGTCGACGTCGTGATCGCAGACGGAAAGATCGAAGCGATCCGGTCATCCTCGCCCTCCTGGACCGCCGACGATGTCCCATACGCCGCCGGTGCGCCGCTCCTGGTGGTGCCGTGTTTCGTCGATGCGCATACCCATCTCGACAAGGGCCACATCTGGCCCCGCACCCCCCGGGCGGACGGCACCCGGGACCGTGCCATCGAGGTCGTCGCCGCGGATCGGACGGCCCATTGGAGCGCCGCCGACGTCAGGGCCCGGATGACGTTCAGTCTCGAGGCCGCCCACGCGCATGGCACCGCCGCGATCCGGACGCATATCGATAGCGTCGGTCCGCAGACGCGTATCTCCTGGCCCGTGTTTGGGGAAATGCGAGACGCCTGGAGGGGGCGGATCGACCTTCAGGCCTCGCCGCTTTTCGGCATCGAACTCGCGGCCGATGACGCACATATGCGCGATATTGAAGATATGGTGCATATGTATGGCTCCTGCCTCGGCGCCGTGACCTATCCTCACGCCACGCTCGAGCCGGGGCTGCGCCGCCTTTTCCGTCTCGCGTCCGAACGCGGCTGGGACCTCGACTTTCACGCCGACGAGACGGGGGACGCGGGCGTCAATACCCTCGCGGTCATCGCCGAGGCGGCAATCGATTTCGGCTTCGAGGGCAAGATCCTCGCGGGCCATTGCTGCTCCCTTTCGATCATGTCTGAGGACGACCGTAAGCGGACGATCAATCTCGTGGCGCGGGCTCGCATGGCAATCGTCTCCCTGCCGCTGTGCAACATGTACCTGCAAGGTCGGGGCGCCGGGACGCCGCGCTGGCGGGGCGTCACGGCCTTGCAGGAGCTGGCATCGGCAGGGGTCCCGGTCATGATCGCCAGCGACAACACGCGCGACCCGTTCTACGCCTACGGGGATCTCGACATGGCGGAGGTCTGGCGGCAGGGGACCCGCATCCTCCACCTCGACCATCCTTACGGCGAGTGGGCAAAGGCCATCGTCTCGACGCCCGCCGAGGCACTCCGCTGCGGCCATCACGGTGTCCTGGCGGCGGGCTCGGCGGCCGATCTGGTGCTCTTCGAGGCACG
>CAXSEU010000320.1:0-4647 GCA_964236485.1 uncultured Lichenihabitans sp.
CCACGGGCCTTGCGGCGCCGGTCTCGCTCGGAGAACAGCCGGATAGGCCAGGGACGAGTTCAAGTCAAGCGATTCACCCGGCTCTGACGGGGAGCGGGAGCCTGCCGGACCCACGTGGAAGCGGGCGCTTGAGCGCATGTCCGTGAGTAGCCTGATCGTCCAGGCCTGCCCTGTCCGCGTTGCCTGAAGGGCGCTACAGCACCTGCGGCTGTTTGGAAGCGGAGCTTCATACAAGCCTATGAATGCGAGCTTCTTGAGCTGGCGTATGTCGGCGCCACCATGACATCCGCTAGAGACGGGGCGAGCCGAGTTTCCAGCGCATGATCTCCTTCGGGGTCACGATATGGATCGATTCCGGCGAAATCTGCTCCGCATAGTCGATCACCGCCGGATTGACGCCCATGAGCTTCGTATAGCTGCTGAGGGCACCGACGATCTCGTCGGTGCCGAAGCTCCGGATCCTGACACTTCCGCCGGCTGGATCATGCGCCTGTTCGTAGATCGCCATACGGTGGATACCAAGGCGGCTGACCGGTGGGACAACCCGTTTGATCCCACCAAAGAAGGCATAGACGCAGGCCGACATGCAGGCACCCGGAATGATATGGGTGCGCTCGGAGTCGGCATCCTCGACACTGCGCGCCACGATCACGGCCGCGCCGATCTTCCGAAAGACCATCCCGAGCTGCATGGCGCCGACCACCGTGCCGCCGGGGGAATGGATCAGGACCACGGGCCGAAGCTGCCCGTCGTGCACGTGCTCGCCGAGGAAGCCGAGGAACTCGTCGGCGGTGTCGTTGGTGATTTCGCCATGGGCGCTGATGACCTCGGCACTGGCCTCGCGCTCGCAATGCCGACGGCACGGAACAGCGATCGTGATGGTCGACAGTGAAAAGGACATCGGCTCGGCGGCTCGGGCCTGAGCCGGCCCGAGAAGCCACAGTGCGGGGAGACAGATCATCCCCATCAGGACCCGGAGCCGCGGCAGCGGGACGGTTCGTCGCACGGTGGGCGGTGACGGGCTCGAACCGCCGACCCTCTCGGTGTAAACGAGATGCTCTACCAGCTGAGCTAACCGCCCGGGCACCGTCGACCAGTCAGACCTCAAACGCATCCCCCGAGACCTTCTACGTGCCGGTCGAAACAGGCGCAAGAGGCACCGCCGAACCTTCCGAACAGCGTTCCGCCTGGCGGCTTAATCCACGACAATCTGATCGATCTGCGCGACAGAGGCAAACCAAACTCAACGCCACAAACCTTCGAGAAAAGCTACGGGTCGGCGACCCATAGCTTCATCGTGGCGACGGACCGCCGATCAATGCGCCATCAAGGCCGCAGGATCGTCGTCCGATGGTGCGGCGACTGGCTTCGGCGCCGTAAGGTCTTCATCCCACCGGATCGCGACGGGCTGCCGCACCAAGGCATGCCGCAACACCTCGTCCATGCGGGCCACGGGCACGATATCGAGAGCGTTCTTCACCGCGTTCGGGATGTCCGCGAGATCCTTGGCGTTCTCCTCCGGGATCAACACTTTCTTGATCCCTCCCCGGAGGGCCGCCAGAAGCTTCTCCTTCAAACCCCCGATCGGCAGCACCCTGCCACGCAACGTCACCTCGCCCGTCATCGCGAGGTCCCGCTGAATCGGAATACCCGTCATGACCGATACGATCGTGGTGGCCATCGCTATGCCGGCGGAAGGCCCATCCTTGGGGGTCGCTCCCTCGGGCACGTGGACATGGATGTCGCGCCGGTCGAACAGCGGTGGCTCCACCCCGAAATCGACCGCCCGGGAGCGAACGTAAGATGCCGCGGCGGAGATCGACTCCTTCATCACGTCCTTCAGATTGCCGGTCACCGTCATCTTGCCCTTGCCGGGCAGGAGAACAGCCTCAATGGTCAGCAATTCCCCGCCGACCTCCGTCCAGGCAAGACCAGTCACGACACCCACCTGATCCTCGGTTTCAGCTTCGCCGTAGCGGTATTTCGGCACACCGAGGTAGTCCGAGAGGTTTGCGGCGGTCACCTCCACCATCGTCTTGCCGGTCGTCATGATCTCCTTGACGGCCTTGCGATGCAGGTTCGAGATCTCCCGCTCGAGGTTGCGCACGCCCGCTTCCCGCGTGAACCGGCGGATCAGCAGGAGCAGCCCTTCGTCGTCGATCGTCCATTCGGCTTTGCCGAGGCCATGCTTCACCAGGGCGGCCGGGATGAGGTGGGTCTTGGCGATCTCCACCTTCTCGTCCTCCGTGTAGCCCGCGATCCGGATGATCTCCATACGATCCATGAGCGGCGCAGGGATGTTCAGCGTGTTCGCGGTGGTCACGAACATCACGCTCGACAGATCATAGTCGACTTCGAGGTAATGGTCGTTGAAGGACGAGTTCTGCTCCGGATCGAGTACCTCGAGCAGGGCCGACGATGGGTCCCCGCGGAAGTCCTGGCCCATCTTGTCCACCTCGTCGAGCAGGAACAGGGGGTTGGATGTCTTCGCTTTCCGCATCGACTGGATGATCTTGCCCGGCATGGAGCCGATGTAGGTACGCCTGTGACCGCGAATCTCGGCTTCGTCGCGCACTCCACCAAGCGAGATCCGCACGAACTCGCGGCCAGTGGCTTTGGCGATCGAGCGGCCGAGCGAGGTCTTGCCGACGCCGGGCGGCCCGACAAGGCACAGGATCGGCCCCGTCAGCTTGTTCGCCCGGCTCTGAACGGCCAGATACTCGATGATCCGCTCCTTGACCTTGTCGAGTCCATAATGGTCGGAATTCAGCGTGGACTCGGCCAGCGCCAAGTCGCGCTTCACCTTGGACTTCTTGTTCCACGGGATCGACAGCAGCCAATCGAGGTAGTTGCGGACCACGGTAGCCTCTGCGGACATCGGCGACATCTGACGCAGCTTCTTGAACTCCGCCTGTGCCTTGTCCCGTGCTTCCTTGGACAGCCGCGTATCCTTGATCCTCTGCTCGAGCTCGCTGAGGTCGTCCTTGCCGTCCTCGTCGCCGAGTTCCTTCTGGATCGCCTTCATCTGCTCGTTGAGGTAATACTCCCGCTGCGTCTTCTCCATCTGCCGCTTGACGCGGGTCCGGATACGCTTTTCCACCTGCAGGACCGAGATTTCGCTCTCCATCAAGCCGAGGCACTTCTCCAGCCGCTGGGTGACCGCGGTCATCTCCAGGATGGCCTGTTTGTCCGCGATCTTGACCGCGAGGTGCGACGCCACGGTGTCGGCAAGCTTCGCGTAATCGCCGATCTGACCCACGGCCGCGACGACCTCGGGCGAGATCTTCTTGTTGAGCTTCACGTAGCTTTCGAATTCGCTCACCACCGACCGGGCCAGCGCCTCGACCTCGACCTTGTCGAGATCCGCGTCGGCCAGGACCTCCGCGTCAGCCTCGTAATACTCCTCGGACCGCACGTAGTTGGTGATTTTCGCGCGACGCGAGCCCTCGACCAGCACCTTCACAGTGCCGTCCGGAAGCTTCAAAAGCTGGAGAACGGAGGCCAGCGTACCGGTCTCGAAGATCGCCTCGGTAGCCGGGTCGTCATCGGTGGCGTTCATCTGGGTCGCCAGCAGGATGAACTTGTCCGCCTTCATGACCTCTTCGAGGGCGCGGATCGACTTCTCCCGGCCAACGAAAAGCGGCACGATCATGTGCGGGAAGACCACGATGTCGCGCAGCGGCAACACCGGGTAGGTGTCCATCGTACCGGGTGCGGCAGGCGAACGTTTCTGGCTGCTCATGGTGCATCCTATCTGAGGGAGGCGTTCGTGGACGCTTCTTCGGAAGCCGCCCGCGACACTCGGCTCCGCGACCCTTCGATCGTCCGATCTCTAGGTATCAGGAGCCGCCGAAAGGCCGATTACGCACCTTCGGGCTAGGGTCAGAGGCCCGAAAACGCGACGCGCGTTTCCGGATTTCCTGACCCCTAAAATGGCGGTCCGAAGACCGTCGTTCAAGGCGACGTGCCGCTGCGCCGGGCGCATGGCTGGTGGTCGGTACGGCGAGCTAATGTTCAGGCGCTGACGCCTGTCTTCTCGGCGCCGCGCTCGGAGTAGATGTAGAGCGGACGCGCCTTGCCTTCCACGACCTCCGGGCCGATGACCACCTGATCGACGCCGTCAAGACCCGGCAGATCGAACATCGTGTCGAGCAGAATCCCTTCCATGATCGATCGCAAACCCCGCGCTCCCGTGCGCCGCTCGATGGCTTTCTTGGCGACGACGTTCAGCGCCTCGTCCTTGAACGTGAGTTCGGTGCTCTCCATCTCGAACAGACGCTGGTACTGCTTGACGAGGGCATTCTTGGGCTCCGTGAGGATTTTCTTCAGCGCGTCCTCGTCCAGGTCTTCAAGCGTCGCAATCACGGGCAACCGGCCAACGAACTCGGGGATGAGCCCGAACTTCAGCAGGTCTTCCGGCTCCACCTTGCGGAAGATCTCGCCGGTCCGGCGATCGTCCGGCGCCTGGACGGTGGCCGCGAAGCCGATCGAGGTCCCCTTGCCGCGGGCCGAAATAATCCGCTCCAGGCCTGCAAAGGCCCCGCCGCAGATGAACAGGATGTTGGTCGTATCGACCTGCAGGAATTCCTGCTGCGGGTGCTTTCGGCCGCCCTGCGGGGGAACGGAGGCGACCGTGCCTTCCATGAT
>CAXSEU010000321.1:0-4574 GCA_964236485.1 uncultured Lichenihabitans sp.
GTCGATCCCGCCGACCGCCTGGATCGGCCGGCACTGGCGCTGATCCATCACGGGCCGGCCTCCGCACCGATGTCGAGGCGGCTGAAGAGCTCTTGTGGGTCGCTGGTTTCCGAAATCGCCCGGAAGCTCATCCCGGCGGGCGCCTTGGCGGACAACGTCAAGGTCTTGGGATCGTCGATGAAGGCCGACGCCGCCTTCGTGACCCGGGTTGCGGTCGGCGTGTCGCCGAAGATCTGCACCATCGCCGCTTGAACCTGCCCCTTCGCCTCGGCCTTGAGCAACGGCACACTCACGCCGGCCCCTGCCGCCGCCATCGACCAAACCTTGGCCGCGAGACCCGCATCCACGACATCCATGCGAACGGACCTGACTTCGACGTCGGGCGCGAGGCTTTCCGCCCTGTCGGCCTGCGCCGGGTCGAACAGTTCAGGCGCCACATTGGCGAAGGCGCCGCTGAGCGCGACCGATCCGAGACCCTGGCCGGCGAGCGCCATCCGGTCGAGGCTCAGTGTCCGTGCCGCCTGGCTCCACGTGGAGCCGTAGTCGAGACTGACGTCGAAATGGGCAAAGCCCGTCTGCAGGAGCTTCTGGAGCCCCGGGTCCGAGACGTCTGGCGCGATATCGTAGATCACCTGCGCATGCGCGGCGCTGATGGTTCCAGCGTCGGCCGTTCGGTTGAGCTTCAGGTCGGCAACGGGCACGTCGATGACGGTGCGCCGGCCCTGCCGGACGTTCCCCTTCAGATCATCGGATTGCGCATCGATCCGCATCCCCAGCAGGGCGATCCCGGCGAAGGTCGGCGCGGCATGCGCGACCTGCTTCTTCAGATCGTCCGGCGCTGTCGCGAGACTTCCCTGGCTCAAGGAGTTCAGCAACGGTGTCTGGTCGTAACCCTCGAGGGTCAGCCGGCCGAAGGCCATGTCGGACGGCACGGTCGAGAGTGAAAAACGCTCCACCGTGGCCAGCTTCACCTTGCCGGGTTCGAGACCCTCGATGAGCAGCGTGCCGAAGCCGAACGAGACTGCATCCTTGGTGGCTTGGAAGCCCAGATCGTCGGCCGCGATCCGATCGACGGCGAAGCTTCGCGCCAGATCGCCGAGGGCTTCGGAAAGGCGGGCTTCCTCAGCGGCGCTTCGTTCCGCCGCGGGCTTGTTCGAAAGGGCGTCGATGTCGGCGAAGGACGCCAAAGGCGGTCGGCCTTGGACGGTGCCGATCTTGAAGGAAGCAAGCTTCATTTCAGTGTCGGGCACCTTGACGTCGGCGCCTTGGAGCGAAAAGCCTCCGATGAGCGGCCGCATGGGCTGGGCTCGATCCGATCGCGTCTCCCGAGCGATGCTGATGATCTGCGGGAGATCGATCCGCGAGGCGGTGACGGCGCCGGTCGACCCCATCAGGTCGCTGCCGTCGGCCGTGATCTGGCGGATCGCGAGGGCTCCGATGTGGCCCGCCGTCAGATCGTCGAGAGCCACGTCGTGGAACGTGAGGGTAGCTGCCTTGTCGGTGCCACCTGCATCCGGGGCGCGCGTCAGAATGACTTCTGCCGCGGTCAATTCCGCCGCCGAGAGGCGAGACAGTCGCTCCGGCAAAGTGTCGCTCGACTGCGAATCGAAGATCCCGGCCAACTCGGCGCCGTTCAGCGGCGATCCCTTCGCCTCGAGGTGCGGAATCAGGATGACGGCCTTGCGGATCGCGATCTTCACGTCGTCGAGCGTGACGGCGGATGTCGCCGCCGCCGCGGTCCCGAAGACCGCGATGCCGTCAGTCCCGCTTCGACGAAGCGTCGCTCGCCCGACCGAGATGTGGGCGCCCGGCGCCTCGACTTCGATATGGCGCAGGATCATCGAACCCCGGTCCCATTCCACCGCGAGGTGAGAGACGTCCGATCCCGAGAGGGATGCCAGCACCTGTCGCGCCCGCGCGGCCCCGGCGGCCTGCGTCGCCGCGTCGTAGACGGCGGGCGCCAGGATCACGCCGATGCCGAACATTGCGATGCCGATGCGCGCTCGAGTCGATGGTGACATGCCTTCCTCCCAGCCCGGCGACGATTGTCGCAAGGCCGCGGTACTTTGTCACCGCGTCCGGCGCAAAATGCCTGGACGCACCGCCTACATGGCGAAGCTGGTGCCACAGCCGCAGGAGGCCGTGGCATTGGGGTTGTGGATCTTGAACGACTGGCCGATCAGATCATCGACGAAATCGATCTCCGACCCTCGCAAATATTCGAGTGATACCGAGTCGATCAGAACCTTCGCCCCATCGCGTTCGATCGTCAGGTCGTCCGGCTCCGACCCCCCGACGATCTTGAAGGAATATTGGAACCCCGAGCATCCGCCGCCGTCGACCGCCACCCGCAGCGTGGAGCCCGGTGCCTCCCTGCCCAAGACCTTCTTGACGCGAGCGGCCGCCGAGGCCGACAGGGTCACCGGAGGCACGGGATCGATGTCTGTCATGGGGTGGTTTCTCGTTTTCATGACAGGCAGCCCATTGTTGCACGCGTGTCACCCACGGAATTAAGGGTTGGCGCACGTTCTCGCAATGGTCGAGGCCACGAAAGGCACGTTGATGGAGGGTGCGATGCCGGGGACGGTGACTCGCCAAGGTGCGCGTCCCAGCCGTGGACGCCCGTATCCCGAGCCGGACTCGGCCACGAGGACGGATTTCCAGCGCGACCGTGACCGCATCATCCATTGCGGTGCGTTCCGCCGCCTGGCACTGAAGACGCAGGTCTTCCTGCCGGACGAAGGGAACCATTACCGGACGCGTCTCACCCATACGCTGGAGGTGGCACAGATCGCCCGGACGATCTCGCATGTACTCGGCTTCGACGACGATCTCACCGAAGCCCTGGCGCTCGCGCATGACCTCGGCCATTCGCCCTTCGGCCATACCGGCGAGGACGCCCTCGCTGCGGTGGTGGCCGAGGTCGGGGGGTTCGACCACAATGCGCAGACCCTCAGGATCGTCACTGAACTTGAAAAGCGATACCCGGATTTCGACGGCTTGAACTTGACGGTCGATATGCTCGACGGTCTGATCAAGCGCAACGGGCCACTGATCGGGGACGCCTGCCTCGCGCCGGGCAGGCCCGTTCCGGCGTCCATCGGCAGGTGGGCGCGGCGGCTGGACTTGCGGCTCGACACGTTTCCGGGGGTTGAGGCGCAGGTCGCGGCTCTAGCCGACGACATCGCTTACAACGCGCACGACCTCGAGGACGGTCTCGATGCCGGCCTCTTCGAGCTCGATGATCTTCGCTCGGTGCCGTGGCTCGCCGCGACCCTCGATCGGCTCTCGATCGACCATCCGGGCCTCGACCGGAACCTCACGGTACGGGCCTTGACCCGGACCATGGTCGGCCTCTTCGTCGAAGGCGTCGTCGCGGATGCGCGCCGCCGTCTCCCTGCCGCTGGTGCGTCGGTGACGGCACCCCCCAACAGACCGGCGATCGCCTTGTCGCCCGACCTCGATGCCGCGAGCCTCGCCGTCAAGGCCTTCCTGATGGAGCGCATGTACCGGCACCCGCGCCTCCTGAGGGTCCGGACGAGCGCGGCTGAGATCGTCACCGACCTTGCTTCGCGCCTGATCCGGCACCCTGCCGATCTGCCGGCCGATTGGGCCGCGCGCGCCGGCGAGGGGCCTCAGTCGCGGGGCACCATGCGGCTCGTCGCCGACTATGTGGCGGGACTGACCGACCCCGGCGCCGTCGCGGAGCATCGGCGTCTTTTCCGGGCGACCCCGGACTTGCGGTAGCCGCACCGACATGCGACTCGGGCGACGACCCTCGCCGAACAGAAATCATCATGGACATCTTCGCCGAATTCCATCGCCGTATCGCGGCTATCCTGGTCGCCATGGTGAAGCGCGACAAGCTGCCGGCGGGGCTCGATTTAAGCCGCTTCGTCGTCGAGCCGCCCCGCGATGTCGCCCATGGGGATCTGGCGTCCAACGCTGCGATGGTCTTCGCCAAGGAAGCCAAGGCCGGGTACGGCAACCCGCGCGCTTTCGCGACCGCGATCGCGGCGGACCTCGCGATGGAGGCGGAGGTCGACAGCGTCGAGGTTGCCGGCCCCGGCTTCATCAATATCGTGCTTCAACCCACGGTTTACGCGGCGGTGCTCGGCGCGGCGCTGCGTGGGGGCGAAGCTTTCGGACGCAATGTGGGTCGAGCCTCGGGGCTGCAGCCGAAGATCAACGTCGAATATGTTTCCGCCAACCCGACCGGCCCGCTGCACGTCGGTCACGGTCGCGGCGCGGTGTTCGGCGACGCGCTGTCGAACCTGCTCGTCTTCGCCGGCTTCGCGGTGGTTCGCGAATATTATGTCAACGACGCCGGCGCGCAGGTCGACGTGCTGGCCCGCTCCGCCTTCCTGCGCTACCGCGAGGCGCTCGGCGACGACGTGGGTCCCATCCCGGAAGGCCTTTATCCGGGCGAGTACCTGAAGCCGGTCGGTGCCGACCTCGCGGGCCGCTACGGCGACGCTTTCGTTCGGCAGAGCGAAGCCGCCTGGCTTCCGGTGGTGCGGGCCGCCGCCTTCGAGGCCATGATGGCCCGGATCCGCCACGACCTCGTGGCGATC
>CAXSEU010000322.1:0-4573 GCA_964236485.1 uncultured Lichenihabitans sp.
GAGGAAGGAGGTGCGCAGGCCGACGTCGCGCCGCCGGCCGAGCTGCCGCGCCGCAGCCAGCATGCGGGCCTCGGTGTCGAGGTCGAGTCCGTACCCTGACTTGACCTCGACCATGGTCACGCCCTCGGCCAGCAGCCTGTCGAGGCGGAGCAGCGCCGCCTCGACGAGCTCGGACTCGGATGCTGCACGGGTCGCTGCCACGGTCGACAGGATGCCTCCCCCGGCTTCGGCGATCTCGCGATAGGTGGCGCCGTCGAGGCGCATCTCGAACTCATGGGCGCGGTTGCCGCCGAAGACGAGATGCGTATGGCAATCGACGAGGCCGGGCGTGATGAGACGCCCGCCGCAGTCGACCTCGATATCGGCCTGGATCAAGGCCGGCAGGTCCGCGTCGCGTCCGGCGAAGACGATGCGCCCGCCCCGGCTGGCCACCGCCCCGTCCTCGACCATCCCGAGGCCGGGCGCGCCTTCGACCAGGGTGGCGATCCGCGCATGGCGCCACAGGCGATCGTATCGGCTCTTGTCGGACACGCCGGCTCCCCCGATTGTGGGCTCGATTTCCGGGGCCCGATCACAGCCCCGCACCCATTTCGGCCCGGGACCGCCCGATGCACAAGCTGTTTTTCGACTGCGCCCTGACGCCGGCCGGATGGTGCGACGACGTGCTGGTGAGCATCGAGCATGGCCGGATCCGCGATGTCGAGACGGACGCCGCGCCGGACCGGCGGCGGGGCGCCGAGGCGATCGGCGGCATCGCGATCCCCGGCATCGGCAATCTTCACAGCCACACCTTTCAGCGCGGTTTCGCCGGGCTGACGGAGCGGCGCGGCCGGAGCGAGGACCATTTCTGGACCTGGCGCGAGGCGATGTATCGCCTATGCGGCAGGCTGAGCCCCGAGGACATCGAAGCCATCGCGGCCATCGCCTTCGTCGAGATGCTCGAGGGCGGGTTCACCGGCGTCGCCGAGTTCCACTACCTGCACCACCAGCCGAGTGGCCGTCCTTACGACGAGCCGGCCGAACTCGCGATCCGCATCGCGTCGGCGGCGGCCGCGACCGGCATCGGCCTCACCCTCCTTCCCGTCTTCTACGCCCACGGTGGTTTCGGCGGAGCGGCACCCGCCGAAGGCCAGCGCCGGTTCGTCTGCGACCTCGACCTGTTCGGCCGGGTCGCCGAGGGCGCGGCCCAGGCCGTGCGGGACCTGCCGAGCGGCCGCACCGGCATCGCCCCCCACTCGCTGCGGGCCGTGACGGCCGTGGAACTCGCGGCACTGCTCCGAGCCTTTCCCGACGGGCCGGTCCACCTCCACATTGCCGAGCAGACGCGCGAGGTGGAGGACTGCCTCGAGGCGACGGGCCGGCGGCCGGTCGAATGGCTGTTCGAGAAGGTCGCGGTCGACGCGCGCTGGTGCCTGGTCCATGCGACGCATATGACGCCGGAAGAAGCGTCGAGGCTCGCGGCCTCGGGCGCCGTGGCGGGCCTTTGCCCCATCACCGAGAGCGACCTTGGCGACGGCATCTTCCCCGGCGCGTCCTTCGACGCGGCAGGCGGGCGGTTCGGCGTCGGCAGCGATTCCAACGTGCTGATCGATCTCGCGGGTGAATTGCGGACGCTGGAATACGGTCAGCGGCTGGCGGAGCGCGCCCGCAACCGGATGGCGCCCCCGGAACATTCCGTCGGCCGCCATCTCTACGACCGCGCGCTGGCCGGAGGCGCGCAGGCGCTCGGCACGGGCCCCGCCGCGATCGCGCCCGGCGCGCCGGCCGACGTCGTGGTGCTCGACCGCTGGGCGGTTCCCCTCCACGGGCGGCGGGGCGACGACATCCTCGACAGCTGGATTTTCGCTTCGGCTCGCTCGCCGGTGCGCCACGTCTTCGCGGGGGGGCGCCACCTGGTGCGCGACGGCCGGCACATCGCACGCGATAGCGTGGAACGGGCCTACCGGGCCGCGATGGATCGCCTCGCGGCGGGGTGAACCGCAAGAGACCGCGGCGTCGGTTGGCGAAGCGGAGCTTCCAGGCAAGCCCATAAACGTGCTCGCCTTTCCGCGTTGGCGTATGTTGGCAGCAGCATGACATACGCCGGCATCGGTCGCCAGCGTTCGAGCCACGGCAGCGCCCGGACCTATTGGCTCAACCCGCCCACGGCGTGCTAAGTTCTTCGGCGACGTTGGGCCGACCGCAGAGGCAGGGCAGTGATTCTGGACCACATCGGCGCTCTGAGAGAGATCAAGAACCGCCTTGGCGTGCCAAGTCCCCTCGCGCTTGCGGCGACCCTGCTGCTGCTCGTCGCCTTGGTGAGCGGACTTTGGGCCGTTCAGGTGGTGCGCAAGGCGAGCGCGACCGTCGATCGGGAGCGCGGGACCGTCATCGATCTGGAACGCCTCCTGTCGAGCCTGAAGGATGTCGAAACCGGGCAGCGCGGCTACCTGCTCACCGGGGACGATGGCTATCTCGAGCCCTATCGCGCGGCACAGCCGGAGATCGACCGCGACCTCGAGGCCCTGAAGAACGCCCCCGTCGACTTCGAGGCCCTGCGGCAGAAAGTGGCCGAGCGTCGGGCACTCGCCGCCGAGTCCATCGCGACGTTCCGGGCCTCGGGTTCGAGACCGGCGATCGGCCAGATGGGCATGGGACGCGGCAAGGCCGCCATGGACGCGGTGAGGGGCTTCGTTCACGAGGCGCAGCAGGCGGCCGAAACGCGGGTCGACGATATGCGGCGACGTGAACGGGCGTTCGCCTGGCCGCTGGGCCTGCTTTCGCTGTTCACCACCCTTGGGGCTTTCGCCATCATCACCCTGGCGGCGATCGCCCGCCGCCGCGAACAACGCTCCGCCAGCGCGCTCCTCGAGGGGGTGCTCGAAAACGCGCCCGTCGGCCTGGGATTTCTCGATCGCGCCTTGCGCGTGCGGCACATGAACCGTGCCCTGTCGACCATGAGCGAGCGGGCGCTCAGCGCCGAGGTTGGGGTCAGCATCTGGGACGTGGTGCCGCAGATGCGCGAAGCCCTCGAACATCGCCTGGCGCAGGTCGTCGAGGGCGGACGGCCGGTTCCCAACGTCGAGATCCAGGCCGGCAGCAACCTTCGCCAGGACCAGGTCCGGGACTATCAGGTCACCTTCTACCCGCTGCGCTCCGACGACGGCACCGAGCGCGTCGAAGGCGCCGGCATGGTGGTGTCCGATATCACGGTGCGCAAACGCGCCGAACGGTTCCTCAAGGAGAGCGAGGCACGCTTCCGGACCCTGACCGAATCGAGCGCCGACATCGTCTGGACCACCGATCCTCAAGGGCATTTCGACAAGCCGCAGAAGCAGTGGGCGGCCTTCACGGGGCAGGACGGGTCGGAGGCGCTGGGGGACGCCTGGCTCGACGCCGTGCACCCGGACGACCGCGAGACGACGCGCGCGGCCTTGCGGCGGACGATCGACACGAACGGTTCCGATTTCGAGATCGAGCATCGGCTGAGGCGTGCCGACGGCGAGTGGCGCTACATGCTGGTCAGCGCCACCTCGGTGCTCGACGAGGCCGGGGCGGTGCGCGAATGGGTCGGCATGCACAAGGACGTGACCGACCGCAAGCTGGCCGAGATCGAACTCGCCGCGGCGCGGGATGCCGCGGAAGCCGCCAACCGGGCCAAGAGCGTGTTCCTGGCCAACATGAGCCACGAACTCCGCACGCCGCTTTCCGCCGTCATCGGCTACAGCGAGATGATGGAGGAGGAGGTCGAGGATCTGGGGCAGACGGGCCTCTTGGCCGACCTCGGCAAGATCAAGTCCAACGCCCGCCACCTCCTCAGCCTCATCAACGACGTCCTCGACCTGTCCAAGATCGAGGCGAACAGGATGGACACCTATGCCGAGGAGGTCGAGGTGGCGACGCTGCTCGACGAGGTCGCGGGCACGGTCGAGTCCCTGGTGACGCAGAAGGGCAATGTGCTGGCGGTCGAAGGCTCCGACGACCTCGGCCGCATGCGGACCGATGTCGTCAAGCTCCGTCAATGCCTGTTCAACCTGCTCAGCAACGCCTCGAAGTTCACGGAGGCGGGGCGGATCGTCCTCAAGGCCCATCGCGAGGCCGATTGGCTGGTGTTCGGCGTCACCGACACCGGCATCGGCATGACGCCCGAACAATTGTCCCGCCTGTTCCAGCGGTTTTCCCAGGCCGATGAAGCCACCACCCGCAAGTTCGGCGGGACCGGCCTCGGGCTCGCCATCACGCGGGCCTTCGCCCATCTCCTCGGCGGCGACATCACGGTCGAAAGCCGGTTCGGGGAAGGCACGAGCTTCACCTTGAGGCTGCCCGCCCTCATGCCCGAAAGGACGGCGCCCGAGGAGGAAGCGGCCGAGGCGGAACAGCCGGGAGGCAAGCGGCACGTGGTGCTGGTGATCGACGACGACGCGGCGCAGCGCGACCTGATGATCCGCTTCCTGGAGCGGCAAGGATTCGCGGCCCGAACCGCGCCCGATGGCGCGACGGGGCTCGAACTCGCCCGCCAACTCAAGCCGCGCGCCATCCTGCTCGACGTGATGATGCCGCAGATGGATGGCTGGTCGGTGCTGGGCGCGCTGAA
>CAXSEU010000323.1:0-4560 GCA_964236485.1 uncultured Lichenihabitans sp.
CGTGATCGGCAGCGGCGCGAACGTGAGCGCCGGGGAGCCTTCGAGGTCGCCCGGCATGAGAAAGCGGCCGGGCGGCAGGGTCGAGAGCGCGTAGAGCTCGGTTCGGCTCGTGCGCAGATAGGCGGTGAAGAGCTCGGCGCAGCGCCGCGCCACATCTTCCGACGCCGGCTCCTTGGCCGACAGCCCCGCCAGGTAGCCCCGCCATTCGACCGCCAGCGGGGCTCGGGCGCCGCCGCCGCTGGCCTCCAGCGTCTCCTGCGACCACTGGGCGAAGCTCTTGTCGAGCAGCGGCAGGTCGAGCAGCCATTCGCCCGGGTAGTCGATGATGTCGATCGTCAGGGCGGAGCGGCCCGTGCCGCGCCATCCGCCGCGTCGCTCGAAATCGAGCGTCAGCCGAAGTTCGGAGATCCTCCGGGTGGATTCCGGCCAGCTCCGCTCGATCGTCAACGACTTGATGTGGTCCTCGAAGGCGAAACGGGGAACCGCGTCGTCGGGTTGCGGCTGCAGCGTCCCACGCGCGACCCGCCCCTCCGCCAGGGGCCGGAACACGGGCAGCCGCGCCCCCCGGGTCAAGGCCTGGACCAGCGCCGTGATGAACACCGTCTTGCCGGCGCGCGACAAACCGGTGACACCGAGCCGCAGATGGTTGCCGGACAGGTAGTCGGCGACGCTTTGCGCCGTGACGCGGGCTTCGAAGAGCAGGTCTGAAACGGCGGTCAAGGGATGGTCGCGCCTCTCAGCGGTCTCGCGTCGCCGGCGTCGCAGGAGCAAATGGGCGAGCCCCATTTCGGCGCCGGCTCATGTGGAGACGGCTGGGGTGGACTGCCAGGGTCATGGCGCCCGGCGCTTCGCGAACGCGTTCCCCGCCGGGGCTGTCGCGGCTGCGGCGATGAGCTTGGCGTGCTCGACCGCGGCCCCGACCAGACCCTGCCGGGCGCCGAGCGGGCCGATCTCGACCGCCGACATATTGTGCATGACGCGAGCGAGGTTCGGGGTCGGTGCCCCGGCGGCGTCGAAGAGCTTCAGGTCCGCGTCCGGGCCGGCCGCGGCACCCGCTGCGGTCTTCGCCGCATAGGCGGCGATCCGCGCCTCGTCGCCCGCGCATTGGGGCTCGGCCGTCGACGGGGCCGGAGGCGGGGCACCGAGCGCCGCGAGGGGCAGCGAGGCGAGCGACCGCGTCCCGAGGTCGAGGGGAGGCTCGCCGAAGACCGCCACGATCGATGGCGTCGCGGTGCGGGCGCCGATCAGGCGATCCGGGACGGCGGATACGCGGCCACGCAGCCTGCCCGCGCCAACGACGCGGCGCCCGCGCGAGGCGAGGAAGCGCGCCCTCAGGGTTCGGCCGACGCCATGCGTCGTCAGGTGGTCGGCCGCCGACGGGGCGATCCTCCCACGGGCCGAGGACCGAGCACCCGCCGCGGCCGGGCCGCAGGACGCCGGCGCCCAATGCGAGACGATGGCGCGGGCCGAATGCCGTCCGTAGTCGACGTAGTAGCGGCGCAGCAGCAGGGCCGCGACGTCGGCCCCCTCGGCGGCGGACGCGAAGGCCACATGGCCCTCCGCGTCGGCCGCGATCTCGCCGGCCCAGCCGGCCCGCTTGATGCACCAGTAGTTGTTCAACCTGACGCAGCGGGTCACCGGGCCGGGGTCGCGGCCCAGGATGAGGCCGGCCGTCACCCCGGCCGACGCCTCGACGTGGAGGGCCGCCTCGAGGTGCCAGTTGCTCACCTGGCGCCCGCGCGGGTTGAAGCTGACGGCCGGCAACAGCGCCGCGAGATCGCGTGCCGGAGCCTCCACGGTGCCGAGCCAGGCCATGAGGGCGAGGCCGATCAGTCCGAACGGCACTGTCTTGCCCCGCTGGTCTGCGTCGACGGTTCAATCCCCATGCGGCACGACGAAGCTTTCGAGGGTTCCGCCCTGGCCGGCGCCCGACCATTCGGGCGCCTCGAGCCCGATAATGGCGAAGGACGAGGTTGGGAAGCGAAGGTCGAGATCGCGCCGCTCCTCCGCCGCGCTGTTTTGCGTCAGTTTCCGCGCCAAGTCCCCGATGCCGGGGTTGTGCCCTACGATCAACAGGGTTCGGACCTCGCTTGCGGTCCGGTGCACCAAGGAGAGGATTTCGTCGACCGATGCCCCGTAGAGCCGCGGCTCGAACCGGTGCGCGAGGTTGTGACCCAGGGATTCCACGAGGCGATCGAAGGTTTCCCGGGTACGCCTCGCATCCGACACCCAGGCAAAGTCGACCCTCGCGAGGTCTCGAAGCCGCCATCCGGCCGCGGCGGCCTCGGCTAGACCTCGCGGGTTGAGATGGCGCGCATGGTCCCCCGCCGGAACCGAGGTGATGGCCTTGGCATGACGAAGAATAACCAGACGCCGCATGGTTTCCTGTTCCCTGATCCTGGAGGACGTCAGGCTGTCCTGGCAGCGGAGCTTCCATGCAAGCCGGTGATCGTGCTCGCCTTTCTCAGCGGGCGTATGTCAGCACCAGCATGACATACGCTGAGGCCCAGCATAGAGGGGGCGTCTGCTTTCCGAGGGCGCCGATGCGATTTCCAAAGCGCCGCGCAACCAAGTTTCGAGAACACCCCCCACAGCCACTTGCGCGTGACCGCCTCTCGTGGCAACGACACGCTCAAGGCGTCCAAATGCGGCGGGAGTTTGTCACGCATGGTCCTATCCGATGCCATGGAGGGTGGGTATCACCCGTCCGAAGACGAAGTATTCATGGGCGAGCGGCATCGGGACTATTTCCGTCGCAAGCTGGTGGCCTGGAGAGACGAGATATTGCGGGAGAGCCGCGAGACCCTGGCGACGCTGCAGAACGAGAACGAGAACCACCCCGATTTCGCCGATCGCGCCTCGTCCGAAACCGACCGCGCCATCGAGCTTCGGGCCCGCGACCGACAGCGCAAGTTGATCGCCAAGATCAATTCGGCCCTGAGCCGGATCGAGGACGGCACCTACGGCTATTGCGAGGAAACCGGCGACCCCATCGCGCTGCGCCGGTTGGACGCGCGCCCGATCGCCACCCTGTCGGTCGAGGCGCAGGAGCGGCACGAGAGGCGTGAGCGAGTCTACCGGGACGAGTGACACTGGGCGCCGCGCCGGGGGGACTGGTTCGGGGGACTGGTTCCGGGACGAACCGGTGCTCGTCCCGCTCGAGCGGGCGTGCTGCGACGCCGGTTCCGGACGCCGAGGAGATCCATCGAGCCGCCGCCCGAGCGGCGTCTCCCGATCAGGATAACGACCGACCCCAAAGGACCGCAACCCGTAGAGCCTCCGGTCAACCGTCGCGACGCGGCGTGGTTCGGCCAAGCAGCTTGGCCATTTCCTCTTCCAACGATTCCAGCGTCTCGTATCCCTTCGCCGGACCGGGATCCAGACGTGGCGCGCTCGCCGCCGCCAGCTCGCCACCGCGGGCAGGCTGGGCGGCTTCGGGGCTCGGGGCGGCGGCGCGTTCGTTGCCTCCGGTGCCGACCGGAGGCGCCTTGTCCGAAGCGATTCCGGTGTTGCCCGGCGTAACCCCGCCGAGCGGGGGCGCCTCGCCACGGGCCTGAGCGGAACCGGCCTGTTGCGGCTGGTCCGGCTTGACCGGAGTCGGGGTGGCGGATCGCGCCGGCAGCGGTGTCGATGGACTGCGCGGGGTCAGGGACGGGCGTGGCGGCAGGCTCGAGGGGCGCGGGGTCAGGGCCGGGCGCGGCGGCAACGGTGCCGAGGGGTTGCGCGGCGGCAAAGGAGAGGGCCCGGCCGGCGCCTGGGGACGCGGCGCGGGGGATGGCGCACCGTTGCGCGGCGGGGCGAGGGGCTGCGCCGGACGAGCGGGCGCCATCCCCTCGGGGATGGTTTGGCCGTCCTCCTGAGACGATGGCCGCAGAGGCAACCGGTCGGCCGCGGCGGGTGCCGGCGCGGGAGGGGCGACAGACGCCGGCGGCGGCGCGGCGGCGACGGACCCCGCGGGTGGTGCGGCCGAGCGGACCGGCGAGGAGGCTGGCGCCGGTGGCGGGACCCGCGTGAACCGTCTGAGGCGGGACCACGGTCACCGGAACCGACAAGGAAGCCGCGGGTGGGATCTGCGGCCCGCCGCCCGCCGGAACCATGATGTCCTTGTCCCGGGCGGGTGACATCGCGGCCACAGACTGCGTGCGAACGATCGATGTTTCGAGAACGACGTCGTTGGGCCCGCCGATCATGATAAGGTGTTCGACATTGTCGCGTCGCACGAGAACCAGCTGGCGCTGACGGTCGAGGTCGAACGCATCCACGATGCCGAGACGCGGCTGGCGCGCGCGGCCGCCCGTGGTGGCCATCAGAGGGCGGCGGAAGATGAGCCGGTAGAGCAAGAACAGGACGATGATCAGAACCAGCAGCGCCGCGAACATGAGCGCGAAGGCCAATGGTTTGTTGTCCTCGAAAAAGGCACTCAACGACTGCATGCTGCGGTTCGCCTCTCGACACACATACTGACTAAGTGCTGAATGTAGCACGAGGCAGCTGTCGCGTTCCAACAAGGTTAATCAATGGTTAACGGGGTGAGGTCCAGCCGGGGTACGAGCGTGTCCG
>CAXSEU010000324.1:0-4292 GCA_964236485.1 uncultured Lichenihabitans sp.
ATAGGCCGACGACCATCCCATGTTGAAGCTCTCGAACGCCTGTTTGTTGAGTTCGAGCGCGACGAGCCGGGTCTGCTGGCCCGGCCCGCCCTTGGTCATCGGGATGATGAGGTCGAGCGTCTTGAAGCTGTCGATGGTGCGCAGCAGGATACCGAGCATCAGGATGAACTTGCCATGGTGCCAGATGACCATGGTCAGCCGCTTGTCCCAGGGCAGACGGTCCACCTCGGCGGCTTCGAGTTCCGCCTTGGGCACCGAGCCGAGCGCGGCCAGCGTCATCAGCGTCATGAAGGGCGTCCACATCCAGCAGTCCACCGCCAGCACGGCCCAGTAGGCGGTCGTGGGTTCGGCCAGGAAGTTGATCGGGCGCGTGCCGAAGAGACCGTGCAGGATGACGTTGAGGACACCGAAGTCCGGGTCGTAGATGAAGCGGAAGAAGGTGCCGGTTGCGACCGGGGTCAGCACCATCGGCGTGAACAGCATGGTCAGGGCCACGCGCCGGCCGGGCATGTCCTTCGAGCCCCAGAACAGGAAGCCGAGCAAGAGGCCGAGCGTCGTCTGGATGCCGACGCCGTAGAGCACGAAGAAAAACGTCCGCGACAGATCGGACCAGATGTTGTTCTTGTTGCCGAAGAGCTGGATGAAGTTGCGGAAGGCGACGAAGCTCGGGGGTTCGCCGCTGGTCAAGGAGTAATTGTAGAAGGAAAGGCCGAGCAGCCACAGCGTCGGTATGGTGTTGAAGACGACGAAGAACAGCAGCACCGGCGCGAGCAGGGTGGCGACCAGCGTCGTCCGGTCGTCGAGCGCGCGAGCGAGCGGGGAGCGCGTCCTTCGCCCGCCCGCGGGAGAGGGTGTCGCGGCAGGGCCGCGGCGGGTGAGGGCGACACCGTCCTTCAAAGTCCTGCCCTCCCCCTCATTCGCCCCTGCCTCGTTCGGCCACCTTTCCCCACCCGGGAGAGAGGGAGAAGCGTGCTTACAACGAGACGTTGCCGCAGGCGCCCGACGGCTCCTTCTTGGAGGAGCCGGAATCGTAGAGGATCTGCTGCTGGCCGCAGGCGATGTAGTCGAGCACTGCCTTCGCATCCTTGGACTGGCCGGTCATGTAGGAGGTGAACCCCTCCTGCTGGAGCGCCAGCATCTCGGAATATTTCGGATCGTGCCAGAAATCGCGCGAGGTCCCGGGCTCGAGCATGAACTTGTAGGCGCGGTTCCAAGGATTGATCGCGTCGAACCCGGTGGAACCCATCGTCGCCTTGTCGCAGGGGTTGCCGCCTCGCTTGGCAAATTCCAGCGTGGTTTCCGGCAGGTACCACCAGTTCATGAAGTCGACCGCAACCCGCATCTTGGCCTCGTCGTTGAAGGCGTTGATCACCCAGGGCTGGCCGCCCATGCAGTAGATGCGCTTCTCGTCCCCCGCCTTGCCGAACTTCGGCGGCGGCACGACCATGACCTTGTCCTTGTTCTCGGGGGTGATCATGGCGAGGCCCACTGCCGCCCACTGCAGGCAGGTGGCGACCTTGCCCTGCGTGAAGACGTCGATCTCCTCCGCGATGCCGTAGTTGGTAGCGCCCGGAGGCATGAATTTCAGCCACGATTTGTAGAGTTCCATGGCTTTGACGTTGGTTTCGGAGTTCAGCACACCCTCGATCTGGCCGGTCTTGGGGTCCCATATCTGGCCGCCCGAACTCCACATCACCGAGAACAGCGGGCAGGTACAGAAATCGTAGACGCGGCTGTACTGCCAGGCGGCACCCCAAAGCCCCTTGTCGGGGCGCGTGAAGAACTCCATCACCTTCTCGTAGTCGGTGGCATTGAGGTTCTCGTAATCCTCGAAGGTCGAGGGCAGCTTCATGTTGTACTTGGCCTGGAAGGCCTGCTGCTCCTTCGGGTCCTCGACGAGATCCCTGCGCACGAACAGCGCCTTGGTGTCCCCCTCCTGCGGCAGCCCCCAGATGTCCTGGCTGCCGTCTGGGTAGCGCATGTAGGTGTCCATGACGGTCTGCGAGTACCAGTCGATCTGCAGCCCCTTGTTCTTGGCGATGATGTCGTTGAGCTTGAGAATCCAGCCGGGCTTCGACAAGGCGCCGAGCCACTGCGAATCCGAGATGATGATGTTGTACTCCTGGCTCTTGGTGGCGAGCGAGGTCGCGGCCTTCTGGAAGAGGTCGGAGAAGGGCGCTTCGGCGAAACCGAAGGAGACGTCGTAGCCGTAACGCTGTTTCGCGTAATCGGCGAAGAGCGGCGACATCTTCACGCCCAGCGAGGAGGGCAGCCAGCCCGCGATGCCGAGGATGTTCATGTCGATCTTCTTGCCCGCGAGGGGATGGGGCTCCATCGCCTTGAGGCGGTTGATGAACGGCGCCCCCAGGACGCCCGAAAGGCCGGCCGCGCCGGCGCCCTTCAGGAGCGTCCGTCGCGGAATCAACAAGCTGCTCGATGGTGTGTTCGGCTTCATCATGTCCTCCCAGACTTCGCGTCGGCGAACTTTGTCCGGCCCTGCCGGTGTGATCGCCGATGGCCCACAGCGTTTTCGCCTTTGCGCCATTGCAATCATCGTTCTTTCGGACATAATTCAGAACAAACCTGACAAATGTCAATGCTGAAAAGAACCACCCTACGCGGGCAGAAAAAAGCAGGACGGGAGGACGTGGAGGGCTCGCTCGCCATCCCGTTGCGTTTTCGCGACGATCCGCTCGTCTGGGCCGGGTGGCTGTACTTCCAGGATGGGCTCACCCAGCACGACATCGCCCAGGTGATGGGCGTGTCCCGCGCCACCGTGAACAACTATCTCAGCGAAGCGCGGGCGCGCGGCATCGTCAGGGTCAGCCTCGACCCCTCGCACCTGCGGGCGGTCGATTCGGCGCAGGCGCTCAAGCGCCGGTTCGGGCTGCACGATTGCGTGGTCATCCCGGTGGACGATGGCGGGCGGCCCCTGGTGAGCCGCCTCGGCGAGGCCGGGGCCCTTGTGCTGCGCACGCTTCTGCGGGCTGGCGACAGCCTCGCGGTCTCGTGGAGCCGGACCGTAATGGCGGTCGCCGAACACGTCGGCGCTCTGAAATTCGCCGATCTTTCCGTCATCCAGGTCACCGGAAGCGCGGGCGCGAGCTTCGATTTTTCGCCCGAAGTCTGTGCCTCGACTTTCGCGGCCGCCATCGGGGCGCGCTGCATCAATTTCGGCGCGCCGGCGATCGTCGGCAGCGCCGCGATGCGCGACTTGCTGCTCGAAGAGTCCACCGTCCGCGAGCGCTTCGATCTTGTCCGCAACGCCGACCGGATGATTTTCGGCATCGGCACAATGCGGCAGGACAGCCTGATCTTCCGCAGCGGCATGATCGATCTTGTCGCCGCGAAGCCGTATCTGGCGCAGCGCGCCACGGCGGTGGTGGCCGGACGCTTCATCGACGAGGCCGGCGTGCCCCTGCACGGTCCGCTCGACGACCGCCTCGTCGGGCTGGACCTCGCGGACTTCTCCCGCATCGGGCAGCGCATCGCCGTCGCCGGGGGGCTTCACAAGGTCGCCGCCATCCTGGCCTGTCTGCGCGGCGGCCATGCGACCGTGCTGGTGACCGACGCCGCCACCGCGCGAGGCATCCTGAAGGCCGACGGCGCGCCCGAAATCATCGCCGCGTCCGTGTCGGCACCAAGCCTGAAATCAGAGGGAGTACCTTCCGTGAAGACCAAGAAGCTGATCAACGATTCCGCCGTCATCGTCGAGGAGATGCTCGACGGCATCGTCGCGGCCCATCCCAGGCACGTGAAGCAGTTGGCGCACTCGCCGCGCTCGCTCGTCGCCGTCGACGGCCCGCGCAAGGGCAAGGTCGGCATGGTGGTGGGAGGCGGCTCCGGCCACGAGCCGACCTTCCTGGGATTCGTCGGGCGCGGCCTCGCCGATGCCTGCGCGGTCGGCAACGTCTTCGCCTCGCCCCCGCCCGATCCCATCGTCGAATGCGCCAGGGCCGTGAACGGCGGCAAGGGTGTCCTGTTCGTGTTCGGCAACTATGCTGGCGACGTCATGAACTTCGAGATGGCGGCCGAGATCGCGGCACTCGACGACATCGAGGCCCGCATCATCGTGACGACGGACGACGTCGCGTCCGCGCCGCGCGACCAGCGGGAGAAGCGACGCGGGGTCGCGGGCAATTTCTTCGTGTTCAAGATCGTCGGCGCCGCCGCGGACCAGATGATGAGCCTCGACGAGTGCGAGCGCCTGGGCCGCAAGGCCAACGATCACACCTTCACGGTGGGCGTCGCGCTCGGACCCTGCTCGCTGCCCCACACGCTGACGCCGAACT
>CAXSEU010000324.1:4302-4518 GCA_964236485.1 uncultured Lichenihabitans sp.
CGGGCTCGACGAGATGGAGGTCGGCATGGGCATCCACGGCGAGCCCGGCGTGTCGCGCGAGCCGTTGAAAAGCGCCGACGCCGCGGCCGACGATATCCTCGACCGGATCTTCGCCGAAATCCAGGCGGGTCGGGGCGACGCCGTGGCGGTGCTGGTCAACTCGCTGGGCTCGACCCCCCTCATGGAGCTCTACCTGCTCAACCGGCGGGTCAAGCA
>CAXSEU010000325.1:0-4517 GCA_964236485.1 uncultured Lichenihabitans sp.
CGGCAGGTACGGCTTTATCGCCTCGGCGATTCCGCCCACGAGCGCCACCTCGAGGGCGCCGAGCCGTCGGATCGCACGGGCGAGTTCGACGAGCGAGAAGGCCGCCGCATCGATGATGGAACGTGCCACCGGGTCTCCGGCGCCCGCCGCCATGAAGGTCGCCGGGGCATAGGCGCCGTAGTCGCTCGACCGCGCCCTGAGGCCCCAGCGGATCACGGCCACGGGATCGTTGTCGTACTGCGCCATCAGCTTGCGGGTGAAATCCGAGGCCGGCTCGAGTCCGTCATGGGCGCGCAGCGTGCGCCGCCAGGCCTCGAGTCCGATCCGCGCTCCGGAACCCTCGTCCCCGAGGATGAAGCCGCGCCCCCCGACGATCGTCTCCTTGCCGCCGATACGGGCCACCGCGGCGCTGCCGGTACCGGCGATGATCAAGCCCCCGTCCTGGCCCGCGTGAGCGCCGATGCAAGCCGTCACGGCGTCGTTGACGACGCGGACCTTGGCAAAGCCCGCGAGCGCGGCCTCGACCTGGTCGGCCATCACGCGCGAGGACGCGCCGGCGAGACCCAACCCGATGTTCAGCCTTTTCGCCGCCGAGCCGTCCAGTCCCGCCTGCCGAAGCGTGGCGTGGATGCAGTCCTGGATCGTGGTCAGCGCGCCGTCGAAATCGACGTAGACGTTGGCCGCGCCCCCGTTTCCGGAGGCGACCAGTCGGCCTGTGGAGTCACGCAGGCGGGAGCGACAACGGGAACCGCCGCCGTCAATCCCCATGAAGTACCAGTTGTCACGGGAATGGTCCGGCATGGCTGGCTCTCGCTCGCGTCGACCGCGACTCTTCCTAAGCGCAGACCGCACGATCAACAAGGGCGGATGTCCCGTCCAGCACGAGTCGATCTGGACCACTGGTACGGTAAGTACGCGGGGAACGGCTTCGGCCTGAGGCCACTGGTCTTAAACGGTCAGGCGGCGCTTGCCTGCTGCAGGGTTTGGTGGTCTTCGACCGAAAGCTCGATCCGCGCCGCCTTGGCGAGACTGCGGAGTTGCTCGAGCGACGTGGCGCTCGCGATCGGCGCGACGACGGAGGGCTGCTGCCTCAACCACGCCAGCGCGATCTGCGCGGGTTCGGCCGCGTGAGCGGCAGCCACGCGATCGAGGGCGTCGAGGATGCGAAGACCCCGGGCGTCGAGGTACTTGCCCATTCCGCCGCCGCGCTGGCTCTTCGCGAAATCCTTCTCCGAACGGTACTTGCCGGTCAGGAAGCCCGCAGCGAGGGAGAAATACGGTATGACGCCGACCTCCCTCTCGACGCAGAGGGGCTGGAGCCCGGCTTCGAACCCGCTTCGGGCGTAGAGATTGTATTCCGGCTGCATGGTCTCGTAGCGCGGCAGGCCTCCGGCCTGGCTTGCATCGAGAGCGGCGGCGAAACGTTGCGCGGAAAAGTTCGAGGCGCCGATGAACCGCACCTTGCCGGCCTTGATCAGGGACGCGTAGGCCTCGAGGGGCGCCTCGATGGGGGTGCTCGCATCATCCTGATGCGATTGATAAAGGTCGATGAAGTCGGTGCACAGACGCCGCAGCGAGGCCTCGACGGCTTCGACGATGTGCTCCTTGGCGAGGTTCTGCTCGTCCCGCTGCCGCATCATGCCGACCTTGGTGGCGATGACGACCTTATCGCGGTTGCCGCGCGCCTTCATCCACTTGCCGATGACGTCCTCCGACTCGCCCCCGATGTGGCCCGGCACCCATTTGGAATAGACATCGGCGGTGTCGATGAAGTTGAAGCCTTCGGCGACAAAGCCGTCGAGGAGCGCGAAGGATGTAGCTTCGTCCGCGGTCCATCCGAAGACGTTGCCGCCGAGACACCAGGGCGCAACCATCAAGTCGGTCCGTCCCAGCCTGCGTTGTTGGATGGTCATGATGTCGCTCTCCCTGTGACCTGGCGCGCGAAGGGCCGCCACTCTTCACCTTACCGCGCCCGGCGCTTCCGGTTGAAGCGGCTTGAGCCGCTCGGAGATCTTTGTCACAGCACTCGCAGTTCGGGCGCAGCTCCAGCATCGTCGACATCCTACCTTCCGCCGTCCCGGCGCCGCCCCGGGCAAGGAACCTCAGCTGCCGCACCGTCGTCTGCGATGCGCGGCAGGAGCGGTGGTTTTGGTGCCCGGTCGCCAGGGGGTCGTGGATCTCTGCACACGCCCGGCCTCCGCTATTAACCTAAGGAGGCCACCTTCAACCGACCTTTCGGCGCTTCTGCGCGGCCGGTGCGGCGGTTCGGTTACTCGTGGCCGTGTGAACTGTGGGACGAGCTGCTTGCTTGGCGGGCGGTGCAGCCTTGACACTCTGCCTGGGGCCCTTGGCCGAGCCCGCGGGCCCGGCGACGCTGAGCCGGAGAGCCTCCATCAGGTCGACGACGTTGCTCGGGGCGGCGTCGGGCTTCGAAGCGCTCGGCTTCCTGCCTCTGGTTTTGACGGCGACCAGTTCCTTGACCGCCTCCTCGTAGCGATCCTTGAACCTGGTCGGATCGAAGGTCTGCTTCTTCGTGTCGATGATGTGCTCGGCCAGCTGCAGCATCTCCGCCGAGATGTTGCTCGACGAAATGGGAGCGAAGAACTCGTGCTCGTCCTTGATCTCGTAGGGGTAGCGCAGCGTCGTCGCGATGATTCCCTTCTCATGCGGCTCGAGCATCACCACCCGTTCTCGGCGATAGAGCACGACCCGCGCCAAGCCCGCCATGCCGCGCTTGCTCATCGCGTCCCGGATGACCGCGAAGGCATCCTCGCCTACCTTTTCGTTCGGAACCATGTAGTAGGGCGTATCGAGATAGACGTCGCTGATGTCCGACCGCGGGACAAAACCATCGATGTCTATCGTGTGGGTGCTCTCGAGCGCCACATCGTCGAGTTCGCCACCCTCGAAGAGGACGTATTCACCCTTCGACACCTCGAACCCCTTGGCCTGCTCGTCGGCCTCGACGGGCTCGCCGCTCTCGGCGTCCACCAGGAGCCGCTTCAGGCGGTTCCCGGTCTTCCGGTTGATCATGTGGAATGCCACCTTCTCGCGCTCGGTCGTGGCGGTGTGGAGTGCCACGGCGCAGGAGACGAGGGACAGCTTGAGGTGACCCTTCCAATTGGGACGCGAGACCATCACTGAACTCCACACACTCACCAAAGGCGCGACTCAACGCCGCGAAATATGAGTCGTTCCAGGCGTTTAGAGCCCGAAACGGGAGTCTGGCGCGAATCACGTTGGATTCAAAAACGAATCTTTTTTCAAGGGGTTAACCGGGCGCCCGGCCGAACCCCCGGAGTCGGTAGCTGTGTCAGCCGCCGACGGCGTCGTTCACGCATTTCTTGGTGAAGCTGTTCTTGGCTGCGCCGGCCAGCTTCTTGGTGGCCGCGGCGGCGTCGCACGTGGAAGCCGCGTCGCGCTGACATTTGCCCATGAAACTGGTCTTCGCCGCGCCGGCCAGCTTCTTGTCTGTCGCCTGGCTCGAACAGGTCGTGTCCGCATAGGCACTGCCCGCACCCAGCGTGAGCATCGCCATCATCATCAGGGTCTTCATTCGGAACTCCCTCGCTCTTCGGGCGGCGCGGCCTCAGCCTGGACCGCTTCCCGCATGGAGCCTCGCACCGGCGGCCGCTCGGCGTCAACAGCCGAACCGTCGGCATGCGGTTCGGCCGGGAAACCGAATCGTAGCGATTTAGATCCACCTTATCCGGGACCCACGAACGGATCGGGCCAGCCATGGTCATTTCGCGTATCACGGCGATCACATCGGGGAGCCGCATCAAGCCGGTCGGTCGGGTACGTGAGATCGGACGCGGCACCGACATCCCGTCGGAGGCCGATCCGGACCTGTTCGATGACATCGTCTTCGCCCGAAGGGAGGGCCGGTCGAGCCGGCCCGGCAAGGACTTGATCGCGGGCGACCGGCCTCCGGTCGCCCGCAGCTCGGCCGGCGTTCAGGAGCAGCTCAATCGACTGAAGCTCGGCGGATGACCGCGTGCCTCAGCCCCCGAGCGCCAGTCCGTAAACCGCCGATCGTACGGCGTTCGAGCTACGCGCGAGGGGCGAGCCGAGGGGGGCGTAATTGCCATCGTCCTGGCGGGTGAGCAACAACCGCAAAGCCTCGTGGGGATTCACCGCGACCGACCCGGCCGTGTATTCCCCTGTTGCGGTCTTTTGCAGCTTCGACGCCGCGAGTGAAGCGGCGGCGCCTGGTGAGGCGGTTATGTACATGAGGGGCTCGCTGACTTGCAGTGCGGGCAGTATCCCTCGGCATGGTTAACGGAAGGCTTACGTTAGGCGCGGCTTAACCACGCTCGCGGCTGGAATCCGCGGCTCGATGAGGGGAACGTGCGGGGCGGCCGTTCGGGGAAGACCCCCGGTGAGCCTCGGATCGTCCATGATCTCGAAGCCGGTGGCGTAGGGGACGAAGCCGCAGCTTCGATAGAAGCGCACCGCCCCGGGGTGGTCGAAGTTGCAGGTGTGCAGCCACACCCTCACGGCCTCGGGTGTCCAGG
>CAXSEU010000326.1:0-4489 GCA_964236485.1 uncultured Lichenihabitans sp.
ATCTACCTCGCCAATCGGCAGCATCGGGTCGTGGGCGAATCGTTCTGGTCCGCGGCGGTCCGGGGACTGGGTCTGCAGGTGCTATACGGCCCCTCGGCCCTGGCCGCGGTCCCTCGGCAGGGGCCCGTCGTGGTCGTGGCCAACCATCCTTACGGTGTTCTCGACGGCATTGTGGTTTCCTGGCTGATCCAGAAGGTCAGGTCCGACTTCCTGGTCCTGACGAACGCCGTCCTGCTTCGCGCGCCCGAGGTCGCCGAGTTCGTTCTCCCCATCGATTTTTCCGGCACCGCAGAGGCGACGGAGACCAACCTCGCGTCACGCGCCGCAGCCCGAAAATACCTCGAGGAAGGTGGTTGCGTCGTGGTCTTTCCGGCCGGCGGCATTTCCACCGCGCCGGATCGTCTCGGGCGGCGAAGGGCGGTGGATGGACGTTGGCAGGCCTTCACGTCGCAGCTGATCCAGCGCTCGCGTGCCACCGTGGTGCCATTCTGCTTCGAGGGGCAGAACAGTCGTCTCTTCCAAATCGCCAGCCACGTCAGTCCGGCGCTTCGCCTTTCGCTGATCTTTCACGAGGTACGAAATCGCATCGGTACGGAATTGCGGGTGGCGATCGGCGATCCCATCGCTTTCGAGAACCTCGCCAGCCTCCGCGACCGCCAGGCTCTGGCGGACGAGCTCAGGGCCCGCACCTATGCGCTCGCCTCAGCCTTTCCGGAGCGCGGGACGAAGCCTCGGCGGGGCGAGCGTAGTGCAGGCCGGAGGAGCATCTTCGCGCGGCTCAAGGCCCTTGGACGCAGGGCCAAGGCCGATACTTTGCATCACCCGCGCCCACGATAGGACGGCACGCCAGTGTCGGGAAGCCAAAGCGCCTCCGGCGGGCGGGCGGTCTGCCAGAAGACATCGATCGGAATGCCGCCGCGCGGATACCAATAGCCGGCGATGCGAAGCCAGGTCGGATCGAGCAGGATCGCGAGATCCTTGCCGATCCTCACCGTGCAATCCTCGTGGAAGGCGCCATGATTGCGGAAGGACGTGAGGTACAGCTTCAGCGACTTCGATTCGACCAGCCAGGACTTCGGCGCATAATCGATGACGAGATGGGCGAAGTCGGGCTGACCCGTCATGGGGCAGAGCGAGGTGAACTCCGGCGCGGCGAAGCGCGCCAGATAGAGCGTGCCCGGATGCGGGTTTGAGACACGCTCCAGCGTCGCCTCCCCGGGCGAGCCGGGGATCCTGACGTCGTGCCCGAGTTGGGTCAGATGCGAGGTGCCGGTCAAAGAATCCCCCTGTCGAACTCGCACCGAGGGTCGAGCGAAGCCACCGCGATCCTGACCCGCCTGTTCTGCCTACCTTTGCTCTCGATGCCTGTCACCGCGACGCGGCCGATCTCCCGGGTCCACGCCACGTGAGTGCCGCCACAGGGCTGTAGATCGATGTCGCCGATCGCGACGAGCCGCACCTTGCCCGAGCCCATCGGCGGCTTGACAGACATCGTCTTCACCAGACCGGGGTTGTCGCTCAACTCCTCGTCCGTGATATCGAGGTGCGCCTGCAGCCGCACCTCGATATCGGTTTTCTCCAGCGCCGCATCGGGAATCGCGAAATCGAGCCGTCCCTCGCCGTCGCCGATGGCGCCGCCGGTGACCGGATAAGGCAGCACGGCCGTGAGCAGATGGAGTGCCGTGTGGACTCGCATCCTCGCGAACCGCAACGGCCAGTCGATCCGGACTCGGACGCTCTGCCCCACCTTCGGAACCGAACCCTCGGGGCCGAGCACATGCAAGACCTTGGTGCGGTCCTTGCTGTATTGCGCCAGGGCGACCGAAACGTCCGTTCCGTCGAAGTTGAGCTTACCCGTGTCCCCGGGCTGCCCGCCGCCTTGCGGATAGAAAACGGTGCGGTCGAGCACAACGTTCCGGTCCTCGACGGTGACGACAGCGGCTTCGACATCCTGCCGGTAGGCGTCCGCTTGATAAAGAAGCTCGCCTGTCATGCGCTTAGCTCCCCGGTGCTCGGCGGGCGTACCAGCCAGCCCGGCACTGGAAGCCCCCTAGCTCGCAAGAAGTCGGGATTATACAGCTTCGAGGCATAGCGCGCGCCCGAATCGCAGAGAATCGTTACGACCCGATGCCCGGGGCCAAGGTCGCGCGCCAGCCGGATGGCGCCGGCCACGTTGATGCCGGACGAGCCGCCCAATAGAAGGCCCTCGTGCTCTGCGAGGTCGAAGACGATCTCGAGCGCCTCGGCATCCCCGATCTGATAGGCGCGATCGACCGGCGCGTCCGCGAGGTTGGCAGTGATGCGGCCCTGGCCGATGCCCTCGGTTATGGAGGAGCCCTCGGATTTCAGTTCGCCGTGCGTGTAGAAGTTGAAGAGCGACGCGCCCATTGGGTCCGCCAGGCCTATGGCGATATCGGGATCGCGTTCCTTCAGCGCCATGCCGACGCCCGCCAGGGTGCCTCCGGTGCCGACCGCGCAGATGAAGCCGTCAACCCGCCCATCCATGTCGTTCCAGATCTCGACCCCGGTCGTGCGCCGATGCCCGTCGCGGTTGGCGACGTTGTCGAACTGGTTCGCCCAGATGGCGCCGTTTGGGGCGGTCGCGGCGAGCCGCTCGGCGATCCGCTGGGAGGCGTGGACGTAGTTGCCGGGATCGCTGTAGGGCACGGCCGGGACCTCGATGAGTTCCACGCCGGAGAGCTTCAGCATGTCCTTCTTTTCCTGGCTTTGGGTCACCGGAATGACGATGACGGTCTTGTAGCCGAGGGCCGCCGCGACCAGCGCGAGCCCGATCCCGGTGTTGCCGGCCGTGCCTTCGACGATCGTTCCACCCGGCCGCAGGGCGCCCCGCGCCACCGCATCCTCGATGATCGCGAGCGCTGCCCGGTCCTTGACCGAGCCGCCGGGATTCATGAATTCAGCCTTGCCGAAGATGTCGCAGCCGGTCTGTGCGGAGGGCTTTTTCAGCCGCACCAGAGGTGTGTGTCCGATCGCCTCGACGATGCTCTCGACCATCCGTGTCCCGCGCCCGCTTTGGACGTCAAGTAAGGTCCGACACCCCTCGGCGCAAGCGACACGCGGCGCTACGCGTCGACCCCCGTCCTGGCATCCTGGCGGCTATCGCGCAGCGCCGCATAGGCCGCGAGGGCGCGTTGTCGGGCCTCGGTGTGGTCGACGATCGGCACCGGATAGGTGGTTCCGAGCACGACGCCGGCCCGTTCCAACACGTCGGACGGCGTCTCCCAGGGCTTGTGGATCCAGCGCGCCGGCAATTCGCGGAGTTCCGGAACGAACCGTTTCACATAGGCCCCATCGACGTCGAACTTCTCGCCCTGCAGGACAGGGTTGAAGATGCGGAAGAACGGCGCCGCCTCGGGCCCGGTGCCGGCGATCCATTGCCAGTTCACGCCATTGTTCGCCGGGTCGGCGTCGCAGAGCGTGTCCCAGAACCATGCCTCGCCGATCCGCCAGTCGCCGAGGAGGTGCTTGACCAGGAAGGATGCGGTGATCATCCGCACCCGATTGTGCATCCAGCCGGTCTGCCACACCTGCCGCATCCCGGCGTCAACGATGGGGTAGCCGGTGAGGCCGCGTTGCCAAGCCCGGAGCGCCGAGGGGGCGATGGGTTGCTGAGGAAAATTCCGGAACTTGCGGTCGTAAGGCTCCGAGGCAAGGTCCGGAACATGGAACAGGGTGTCGTAGGTGAAATCGCGCCAGGTGATCTCCTGCAGGAACTTGGTGGCCTTGACGGTGTCCTCCACCGCCGCGACCACCTGGCGGGGCGAAATCTCGCCGAACCTGAGATGCGGCGACAGCTGCGAACTTCCGTCGACGGCGGGCTTGTCGCGGTCGACCGCGTAAGCTTCAAGACGGGGGGTGAAGAGCTTCAGCTTTCGTTGCGCTTGGGCTTCGCCCGGCGTCCAGACAGCGCTCAGACCGCCGGACCAGTCCGGTTTTGTCGGCAGCAGATGGAGATCGGCGATCCGCAGCGCTCCGCGTTCTCGAGCTGCATAGGTCGTGCCGCGCAGTTTCTCCGGCGCCGTCAATGGGACATCAAGGGGGCCGGCGGCTTGCGCCGCTTTCCAAAAGGCCGAGTAGACCTTGTACCAACCCCCGGTCCGCGGCCTGATCTCTTCGGGTTCGTGCCCCAGGCTGCCATTGAACGTGTGGACCTCGACGCCGGCCTGCCTCAGCTTTTCTTCGACCTGCCGGTCGGCCTGAACCTCCGCGGCCGCGTAACGCCGGCTCCAGTAGACCGACGAGGCACCCGCCTCGGCCGCAAGGCGCGGCAGAACGTCAGCCGCCGCGCCGGCAAAAACCTCGAGCGTGGCGCCGAGCTTTTCGATGTCGGCCGCAAGCGAGCACAAGGAGTGGTGGAGCCACCATCGCGAGGCGCCCCCGAGGTGCCGCAGCTTCGGTGTCTCCTCGTCGAATACATAGACGAGGAGCAGCGGCCGCCCGGTTTGCACTGCCCCCGCCAGGGCAGGGT
>CAXSEU010000327.1:0-4481 GCA_964236485.1 uncultured Lichenihabitans sp.
ACGCCTCCAAGCCCATCGCCTGGGACCCCGCGCGGCACGGCGATGCCTACGCCTATTACGCCGGGCTGAGACGCTCATCACCGGTGATTCGCGCCAAGATCCCGACCCGGGGAACCGGCTGGGTCGTTACGCGCTACGACGACGTCATGCGGGTTCTCAAGGACCCGCGTTTTTCCAACGACGAGCGCAACTCGGCCCATCCCCCGCTCTTCGGCTTCGGCGGCCGCTGGGCGCCTCGCCTCATCCGTCTCGTCGGCAATTCCATGGTCTGCGTCGACGATCCGGCGCATGCGCGGCTGCGCAATCTCGTCGCCAAGGTCTTCACGCCGAAGAGCGTCAATGCCATGGCGGGATGGGTGCAGAACGTCGTCGACGACATGCTGGACGACGCCGAACGCCGTGGCACGGTCGACCTCATCCAGACCTTCGCCCTCCCACTGCCTCTGAAGGTGATTTCGGAGCTGCTCGGCATCCCCGAGGCGCAAAGGATGGACTTCCATCATCAGGTCGTGCGGCTGATCGAGGTCAACGACAAGCCTATCCGGCGAGCCATGCGATGGCTGCCCGCCATGCCGAAGCTGCTGCGCTTCTTCGAGGATCTCATCGACCTCCGCCGGCGCGAGCCCGACGACCGGCTCATCACGCGGTTGATCAACGTCACGGACGAGGGCGACAGCCTCAGCCAGGACGAACTCGTGGCGATGATCTTCCTGCTGCTCTTCGCCGGCCACGAGACCTCGGTCAATCTCATCGGCAACGGGGTCCAGGCGCTGCTCGACCATCCAGAGCAGATGGACCTGCTACGCCGCGAGCCCGACATGATGCCGGCCGCCATCGAGGAACTGCTGCGCTTCACCAACCCGGTGGAAAACGGCACCATGCGCTTCGCGCTCGAGCCCGTGACGATCGCGGGCGTGACGATCCCCAAGGGCGGTATGGTCATGGCCCTCCTGTCGTCCGCCAACCGGGACGAGACCGCCTTCGAGAACGCCGACACGTTCGACATCACGCGGACCGACAACCGTCACCTGGCGCTGGGGTTCGGGCTGCATTACTGCCTCGGTGCCTCGCTGGCGAGGCTCGAGGTGCGCGTCGCGCTCAATACGCTCCTCCGTCGCTTCCCCGACATGGCGCTGGCGGTGGACCGCCGTGACCTCCGCTGGCGGACTTCGAGCGGCCTCAGGGGGTTGACGGCGCTGCCCCTCCGTCTCCGCTGAAGCCTTGCAATGGGCGGGCGAGGCCACCGTCCGGCCCTCAGGCGATCTTGCGCAACTCCTGGCCTTGCAGCAGCGCCTTGGCGCCGGCGGCGGCGACCGCTTGGCTGAACAAGAAGCCCTGGCCGTACTCGCACCCGCGTTGCGTGAGGTGACGCAATGCCGTCCTGTCCTCGATGCCTTCGGCGACGACCGGCATACCGAGGCTCTTGGCGAGGCCGAGGACCGCGTCGACGATCTTGGCGCTCTCGGCATTGGTCTGCATCGACTGGACGAAGGAGCGGTCGATCTTCAGCTTGTCGAACTTGAGATTTCTCAGGTGGTAGAGGCTCGAATATCCGGTGCCGAAATCGTCGAGCGATACGGTGATCCCCAGGCTTTGGAGCGAGGCCAGGGTCTCGCGGGCGAGCACGATGTCCCCGACGAGAGCCGATTCGGTGATTTCCAGCTCGAGCCGGGACGGCTTGAAGTCCTCTTCCGACAGGATGGCGAGGATCCGCGTCGCGAACAGCGGGTCGACGAGCTGAAGGGGGGACACATTGAACGCCAGGCGAACGTCCTGGCCCCAGTCCCGCGCGTCCCGGCATGCCTGGCGGAGCACCGAGGCACTCATCTCCTCGATGAGGCCGAGCCGCTCCGCGATGGGGATGAACCGATCCGGCGGGATGAAGCCGTGAACCGGATGGCTCCAGCGCGCCAAGACCTCGAAGCCGCAGACGCGCTCCTGGTCAAGACCGATCAGGGGCTGGTAATAGGGCCGGATTTCGTGGTTCTTCAAGGCAAGGCGCAGGCTTTCCTCGAGCGCCGATTGTGCCCGCAGTTCTTCGTCCATGCCCTGTTCGAAGAACCGATAGGTGTCGCGACCCTCTTTCTTGGCACGATACATGGCGAGATCGGCCGCGTGGATGATGTCTTCCGCGGCCCGACCGTTGTCGGGGCAGAGCGCGATGCCGATACTGGCGCCGACCTGGATCCACACGTCGCCGACCTGGATCGGCTCCTTAACGGCACCGAGGATCCAGTCCGATACCTCGACGGCCTCGCGCCGCAAGGCATGGGGATCCGCGTCGGCTTCGGCGATGATCGCGAACTCGTCGCCGCCGAGCCGCGCCACCGTCTTGCGGCGGGCGGGAATCCTCTCGAGGCGACGAGCCACTTCGCACAGCACGTGGTCGCCCGCCGCATGACCCTGCACGTCGTTGACCGGCTTGAAGCGGTCGAGGTCGATGAGGAGCACCGCATAGCCGGCCTCTCCGGCGCTGGCGCGATCCAGGGCGGTCGAGAGTTCCACGGCGAAGACCCGTCGGTTCGGCAGACCCGTCAGGGCGTCGTGACGGGCCAGCACATGAGCTTGCTCCTGGGCGGTCCGCGTCGCGGCATGCGCCTTCTCGAGTTCCGCCGCATTGCGCCGGAAGACCTCGAAAGCCTTGGCCATGGCACCGATCTCGTCGTTGCGGTCGATCTCGGGAAGACGGACGTCGAGGTCTCCCGCGGCCAGACGCGAGAGCGAGGCGGTGATCGAACTCAGGGGATGGGTGATCCGGCTCCTGATCTTCCATGAGACCAGCGCCGCCAGCAGCACCGCGAGCGCGCAGGCACCCGACACGATGAAGCGTGAATCGTCGGCCAATCGTCTGGCCGCGACGCTCTGCAGGTCGGCCGCTTGATAGTTGGTGCCCCTCAGCGCGTCGATCGACTTGGAGACGACCTTGTATCGCCAGTGGAGGGAACTGTTCGATCGGGCGACGTTGCCGACGTGCCGGTAGGCGTCGGCCCGGATCCACGCGTCGTGGACGAGGACATAATCGTCCCAGAGCGACCTGAACTCATCGAGTTCACCGCGAGAGACCTCCTCGCCCACGATGCCGACGTAATCCTTGAACGTCGCCTCGACGGCCTGCCGTTCGGCGGAGGCCTTGGTCTCCGCATCCGCGGCCGCCCTGGCGTCCGATGTGAGAGCCCTGTCGGTCTCGGCGAGGCGGAACTCCGAGACGTGACGGTTGAGCTCGTTGAGGACACGGGTCCCCTCCAGCCATCTGTCCTTGATGACCGCGGCGTCGCGCCCCACCGCTGCCACCCCGACGGTCGCCGCGACCGCGACGGCGATCACAAGCACGACGAACAGGCCGATGAAGGCGGTCAGTTGCGTCCGAATGGAGACGTTCGCACGCATTCATAGTCCCTGATAGCCCAGGCGCCAAGGCGACCCCGCGTCGAGGAGAGCTCTCCAATCGTTAAATAATCTTGTACTTGGCACCCTCGGGCGGGCCGGATCGACCTTGCCTTTGACGATCGCACGACGGCATCGTGTATCCTGGGGAAGACGTGCGAGCGGCATCGCACTGCGGCATCGCGCTCACGCGGTTCGCAGCACGTCCTCGACGAGCTCGACCCAGAAGGCGGTGCCGATCGGCAACAGGTCGTCGTTGAAGTCGAAACCCGGATGATGCAGCGGGCGATGGCCGGCGGACGCCGCGGCGCCGAGGAAGAAATAGCTGCCCGGTCTCGCCTTCAGCATGTAGGCGAAATCCTCGCTTCCCATCGTCGGGCGCACCATCTCGACGACGTTCTCGGCGCCGGCGAACCGGGTCGCGAGGCGGCGCAGGAGGTCCGTCTCGGCCCGGTGGTTCACGGTGGCGTCATAGCTGCGGGTGTAGTCCACCCGTGCCGTCAGTCCGTAGCTCGCCGCCTGGCCGCGAGCTATGTCGCCGATCCGCCGCTCGAGGCTGTCGCGCAGCTCCGCGTCGAACGAGCGGATACCGAGCACGAGTTGGGCCGTGTCGGGGATGATGTTGCTGGCCGAACCCCCGTGGAACGAGCCCACGGTCACCACCGCCGGGTCCATCGGATGGACGTTGCGCGACAGGATGGTCTGCAGGGCCATCACGATGCTGGCGCCCGCCACGATCGGATCCAGGGTCTCCTGGGGCTCGGCGCCGTGGCCGCCACGCCCCTGGACGGTGATCAGCGCCTCGTCCACGGCCGCCATCACGGGACCATCCTTGAACGCGAACTGGCCGAGCGGGCGCGAGGGATCGTTGTGGAGGGCGTAGACTGCGTCGCAGGGGAAGCGATCGAACAGGCCCTCCTCGACCATGATCCTGGCGCCGCCGACGTTCTCCTCCGCGGGTTGGAAGATGAGGTGCACGGTGCCGTCGAAGTTGCGGCGCTCGGCCAGCGCCTTGGCGGCGCCGAGCAGCATGGCCGTATGGCCGTCGTGACCGCAGGCGTGCATGCGTCCTGGCACGGTAGAGCGGTGCGCGAAGC
>CAXSEU010000328.1:0-4469 GCA_964236485.1 uncultured Lichenihabitans sp.
GACTGGCTGTTCTCGCGCGTTGGCGCGGCGGACGATTTGGCGCGCGGGCGATCGACCTTCATGGTCGAGATGGTCGAGACGGCCGCGATCCTCAACCAGGCCGGCCCGCGTGCCCTGGTGATCCTCGACGAGATCGGTCGCGGCACGGCGACCTTCGACGGACTGTCGATCGCCTGGGCGGCCATCGAACACCTGCACGACCGCAACCGCGCCCGAGGCCTCTTCGCCACGCACTTCCATGAACTGACTCAGCTGTCGAAGAAGCTGCCGCGTCTGACCAATCTCACCATGCGGGTCACGGACTGGCACGGCGATGTGGTCTTCCTGCACGAGGTCGTTCCCGGGGCGGCCGACCGGTCCTACGGCATCCAGGTGGCGAAGCTCGCCGGGCTGCCCGCGTCGGCTGTCGAACGCGCGCGACAGATCCTGGCGGAACTCGAGGCGGGCGCCCGGGCGTCGCCGGTGGAGCGCCTACTCGACGACCTGCCGCTCTTCGCGCCGCGGGAGACGGCCGCCCCGCCGCCGCCGGTCCCGGACCCCCTGCGGGAGGCGTTCGATGCCATCGACCCGGACGACCTCACGCCGAAGGCGGCGCTCGAGGCGCTCTACCGGCTGAAGCGGCTGCGGCCGCCGGACGGATGAAGCGGCGGCATCCGGCGCTCGATGTGCTGGAACACCCGAGGCTCAGCTTCGTTGATGTTTCTTTCAGCCGAGTACACACCATGCGAGTCCAACCCGCCGCGATCGGCATCGTGGCGCTTCTCCTCTGTGCGCCCGCGCTCGCCAAACCGCCTGAGCGGTCCAAGGCACCTGCGCCCCTGACCGCGTCGGCAATCGATGCCGCGACGTTCGCCGCCTTGCCGGCCAAACCGGCGACCCGCCCCCAGCCCGGGATCGTGAAGGCCAGTGTTCTCCTGGCCCGGGCGCGATTTTCGCCGGGCTCCATCGACGGCCTCGATGGGGAAAACCTGCGGCACGCGCTGGCGGCCTACCAGGCGCAATCCGGCCTGCCGGTCTCCGGCACGCTCGACCAGGCCACCTGGGACAGGCTGATCGCCGACAAGGCGCCCGTCATGGCGCGCTACCCCATCACCAAGGCCGACGCCGAGGGGCCGTTCACCCCCGAGATACCCGCGAAAATGGATGACCAGGGCGATCTGGGGCGTCTCGGCTACCGCGACATTCGCGAAATGCTCGGCGAGCGCTTCCACATGAGCCCGGCCCTGCTGACCGCCCTGAACCCCGGAAAGCGGTTCGGCGCCGGCGAAACCATCGACGTGGTGGCCCCCGTCGGAGCGCCGGCACCCGCCAAGGCGGCCAGTGTCGTAGTCGACAAGCAGGCTCACGCCGTGGAAGCCTTCGGGCCGGATGGCGCCCTGCTGGCCGTGTTCCCCGCGTCGGTTGGCAGCGAGGAGAAGCCCGCCCCGACCGGAGAGTTCAAGATCAGGCGGATCGTGCATCGCCCCGACTATACCTATTTTCCGAAGTTCCATTTCAAAGGGGTGGCTTCCAAGCAGCCGTTCACCATCGCCCCCGGTCCAAACAACCCCGTCGGCATCGTCTGGATGGACCTCAGCTTCGAGGGTTACGGCATCCACGGCACGCCGGAACCGGAACTCGTCGGCAAGACGCAGTCGCATGGCTGCGTCAGGCTGACGAACTGGGACGCCGAGGCCTTGGCGTCCCTGGTGGACAAGGGAACGCCGGCGACGTTCCAGGATGGCCCTGCCAACCCCTTGGCCCCTGCCGCCGGGGCTCAGCCGAAGCCTTCGACGCCGCCCGCGCCAGGCTTCGCGCCGCCGGTGACCGCCGCCCCGGCGGCGCCGAAGCCGTAGTGACTCGCGTCGAGGGTGCCGCGGTCCAGGGGCATCCGGCCGCGATGCGGGCGGGATCATTGATTTATCCGGCGGAACATCGGATCTACCCTCGGCGGGTCCGTGGCTGAACAGGACGCGCTCCTGTGGTATGGCCGGTGGAACCTCTTGATGTCCTACGATCTCGTTGTCATCGGTAGCGGGCCGGGCGGCTACGTCTGCGCCATCAGGGCGGCGCAGCTCGGCCTCAAGACCGCCGTGGTCGAAAAACGCGCCACCCACGGGGGCACCTGCCTCAACGTCGGCTGTATTCCCTCCAAAGCCCTGCTTTACGCGAGCGAGATGTTCGAGGCCGCCGGGCACGAGTTCTCGGCCCTCGGCATCAAGACGAGCCCGCCGGAGCTCGACTGGGCCGCCATGGGCAGGCACCGGGACGACACCGTCGCGGCCAATGTCAACGGCGTCGCCTACCTGTTCAAGAAAAACAAGATCGACACATTTCAGGGCACGGCCACGCTCGCGGGGCCGGGCAAGATCCAGGTGCGAAAAGGCGACGGGTCGACCGAGGTGGTGGAAACCACGTCCATCGTCATCGCCACGGGCTCCGATGTCGCGACCCTGCCGGGCGTCACCATCGACGAGAAGACCGTGGTGTCCTCGACCGGCGCCCTGGTGCTGCCAGCCGTACCCAAGACCATGATCGTCATCGGCGCGGGCGTCATCGGCCTCGAGCTCGGCTCGGTTTGGCATCGCCTCGGGGCGGCCGTGGAGGTGGTCGAATACCTCGACCGCATCCTGCCCGGCATCGATGGCGAGACCGCCAAGACCTTTCATCGCCTGCTGGAAAAGCAGGGGTTCGGATTCCACCTCGGCCAGAAGGTCTCCAAGGTCGAGACCCGCGAGGGCCGCGCCGGCGTCACCTTCGCGCCAGTAGCGGGAGGCGAGGACCGCGTCCTCGAAGCGGATGTGGTGCTGGTGGCGACCGGCCGACGGCCCTATACCGAGGGGCTCGGCCTCGCCGAGGCGGGCGTCGCGATGGAGCGGGGACGCGTCGTCATCGACGACCATTTCGCCACCAACATCCCAGGCCTTTACGCCATCGGGGATGTCGTGCGCGGCCCGATGCTGGCCCACAAGGCGGAGGACGAGGGCGTGGCGGTGGCCGAAATCCTGGCCGGCCAGGCGGGCCACGTCAACTACGGCGTCATACCCTCGGTGATCTACACCATGCCGGAGGTTGCGGCGGTCGGGGCCACGGAAGAGGAGCTGAAGGCTGGCGGGACACCCTACCGGATCGGGAAGTTTCCCTACACGGCGAACGGCCGGGCGCGAGCGACGCGCCACACCGACGGTTTCGTGAAGATCCTGGCACATGCCGAAACCGACCAGGTCCTCGGCGCGCACATCATCGGTGCGGTTGCGGGGGAGCTCATCCAGGAGGTTTCGGTGCTGATGGAGTTCGGCGGCTCCGCCGAGGATCTCGCCCGCACCTGCCATGCCCATCCCACGATGGCGGAAGCCGTCAAGGAAGCCGCCATGGCGGTGGACAAGCGCGCCATCCACGTTTGAGACCCGTTGCGTGGCGGGCCGTGGCTGATCCGGGCCGGGCCCCGAGGCTAGACCATCGGCGCGCCGGGGGGCCGGGCTCCGGGTCCCGCCTTGATCTCCAGCGCGGCCAGCCGTCGCTTGAGCTCCTCGTTTTCCTCGCGGGCCAGCGCCGCCATTTCGCGCACGGCTTCGAATTCCTCGCGCGTGACGATGTTCATCGAGGCCAGCAGCCGTTCGACCTGCGTCTTCAGCGCCGTTTCGGCCTCGCGCCTCATGCCGTGAGCGACGCCGGCGGCGTCCGTCGCGAGCTTGGCGAAGTCATCGAAAATCCGACCGCGTGTCTGGGGCATGGCGTTGGTCCTTCAGCCTGAGCTCTGGCAGATGGCGCAGCCCGGGCGCGCACGCAAGGGCCACCGGATTCCTACTCGTCTTCGCCGAAACGCGATGCCACCAGGAGCGACAGAGCCTCGACCACGGCCTGCGCATCGCGCCCCGAGGCCGCGACCTCGATGGTGGACCCTTGACCCGCCCCGAGCGTCAGGATGCCCATGATGGACTGCCCCCCAACGGTCTCACCGCCGCGCGTCACGGTGACCGCGGCCTCGAATCCATCCACGCATTGGACGAACTTGGCGGTCGCACGCGCGTGCAAGCCCTTGCGGTTGACGATCGGCAGTTCTCGCCGGATCACGCCCTGGCCCTGGCTCATTTACCGCTCAGGACCCGGCTCGCCACGTTGATGTATTTCCGCCCGGCATCCTGCGCCTGAAGCACCGCCTGCTCCAGCGTCGTCATTTCGCGCACCGAGGCGAGCTTGATCAACATGGGCAGGTTGATGCCCGCGACAACCTCGACATGAGCGCCGTGCATCACCGAGATGGCGAGGTTCGACGGCGTGCCCCCGAACATGTCGGTCAACAACACGACGCCATCGCCCGAATCCACGCTCGCCACCGCGCTGACGATGTCCTGCCGGCGCTGTTCCATGTCGTCTTCGGGGCCGATGGTGATCGTCTCGATATCCCTCTGGGGGCCGACGACATGCTCCAGGGCAGCGCGAAATTCAGTCGCGAGGTGGCCGTGCGTGACGAGCACCATACCGATCAT
>CAXSEU010000329.1:0-3368 GCA_964236485.1 uncultured Lichenihabitans sp.
GAGGCCCGCTCCTTATACGACGCGCTCACGCCGCCGCATTCTTGAGGCCGGCGCATGTCAGCGACAGCATGGCATGCGCGGGCCGCCGCAGAGCCAAGGATATGCCGCCTCTCCAGCCTACAGGATGAAGTCCGGACCGCACAGGCTTTCGGGCAGCGGCTTTTCGAACAGGAACACGGTGCCGCGGGCGATCTTTCGGCCCGGGCTGACGCGACGCTCGCCCGCCATCACGATCGAGCCGGCCGAGACCTGCGAGAAGTCCGCCTCGACGGCGACCCCCGTCGCCGAAACATTGATGATCCGGGCGGTGACTTTCTTGCCGCCGTCCGAGACCAGCACGGCCTTGGTGCGGCGGGGCACGAAGCGGGGGGCGACGCGGGTCTCGGTGGCAGCGACGTCCGGCGCCGGCGCCGGCGGCGGCGGGGCGGCCTCGGGCCGGGTCGGCGTCAACCGCCGGGGGATGCTGCTGAGAGAGCCGGCGACCTCCCGCTCTTCCGGAAGCTCGCGCCTTCGCTCTCCCAAGATGCGCTTGAGGTTGAACATGACCAAACCACGCCCTCGCTTCAGACCGCCCACTCGCTCCGCTCACACTTAAGGCCAAACATCTTTCCTGTTTATGAAGGGGGAGGTGCGTTTCCGGCAACGCGGAGGTTAGCATTAAATCTAGCGACACACTGGACAACATCGCCGTCGTGGCACATAGGAGGGCGCATCGGAGCTGGGGGGGAACGTCCATGCTGAACAGACGCGTCGTCGTGGCCGGTTTGGCGGCCCTCGCCGGCATGACGCCCTCGCTCCAGGCGTGGGCGGCCGATCTCAAACTGCTCAATGTCTCGTATGACCCGACGCGGGAACTCTACGGCACCCTCAACGAGATGTTCGCCGAGGACTACAAGACGAAGACCGGAGACCGCGTCACGGTGGAGCAGTCGCACGGCGGATCCAGCAAGCAGGCCCGGTCGGTCATCGACGGCCTCAAGGCCGACGTGGTGACTCTGGCCCTCGACTGGGACATCATCGCGATCGAGCGCGCCGGTCTGATCAAGCCCGGCTGGCGCGAGCGGCTGCCCGACAATGCCTCGCCCTACACCTCGACGGTGGCCTTTCTGGTCCGCAAGGGCAACCCCAAGGGGATCAAGGATTGGACCGACCTCGACCGCGAGGGTGTCCAGGCCATCGCGGCCAACCCCAAGACCAGCGGCGCGGCACGCTGGCTGTTCCTGGCGCTCTGGGGGGCTGTCGCCAAGGCTCCGACCCACGATGTCTCCACCGAGGCGGGGGTTGCCGCCGCCGCGGCGGCGGCCAAGGGCGCGACGGCCTTTCCCGTCCTCGACGATGAAGCCGCCAGGGCGTTCGTCACCACCTTCTACAACGCCCACGTCCCGGTGCTCGACACCGGGTCCCGGGGTTCGACGGTCAGCTTCGCGCAAAAGCAGATCGGCGATGTGCTGATCAACTGGGAGAACGAACTCTGGCTCGCCAAGGAGGAGTTCGGCGCCGACAAGTTCGACATCGTCTACCCGTCGGTGAGCATCCTGGCGGAGCCCCCGGTGGCCGTGGTCGACGCCGTCGTCGATGCCAGGGGGACCCGCGCCGTCGCGGAAGCCTACCTGAAGTTCCTGTACACGCCCGAGGCACAGGACGTCATCGGCCAATTGCACTACCGGCCGCGCGAGATCGAGACGCTGAAAAAATACAGCGCCGATCTGCCGGCCCTGAAGCTGTTCACCATCGACGAGGCGTTCGGCGGCTGGACGAAGGCGCACCAGACATTCTTCGCCGACGGCGGCGTTTTCGACGCCATCTACAAGCCTGCCAAATAGTGCGATGAGGAGATTGCTTCGTGTGCCGGCCGCATGACGGCCGCCTATCGGACGATCCCGGGCCTTCCGCTGACCCTGGGCTATACGCTGTTCTACCTTTCGGCGCTGATCCTGCTGCCGCTCGGCGCGCTGCTGTTCAAGACGGCCCAACTCAGCTGGCCCGAGTTCTGGGGAACGATCAGCGACCCCGTGGTGGTCGCTTCGTACCGCCTGACGTTCGGGGCGTCGGCCATCGCGGCGCTGTGCAACGCGGTGTTCGGACTCATGGTCGCCTGGGTGTTGGTGCGCTACGACTTTCCCGGCCGACGCATCTTCGACGCGCTGATCGATTTCCCCTTTGCGCTGCCGACCGCGGTGGCCGGCCTCACCTTTTCCAACCTCTATCTCAAGACCGGCTGGATCGGTGGCCTCGGCGACAACATCGTCGCGCTGGTCGATCGGATCGGCGCAGCCTTGGGCTTTGAGGACGTGCTGCATCCCGATGCGCTGTCGTGGCTCGATTTCGCCTATTCCAACACCAACACCGGCATCGTCCTGGTGCTGATCTTCGTCGGCCTGCCCTTCGTGGTGCGCACCGTCCAGCCGGTGCTCCAGGAGCTCGACGCGGAGTACGAGCTCGCCGCCCAGAACCTCGGAGCGCGCCCTTTCACGGTCTTCCGCCGGGTGATCTTTCCGGAGATCTTCCCGGCTTGGCTGAGCGGATCGTCGCTGTCCTTCGCCCGTGCGGTTGGGGAATATGGCTCCGTCATCTTCATCGCCGGCAACATCCCGGGCAAGTCGCAGATCGCACCCCTGCAGATCGTGACGAGGCTCGACGATTTTCAGTACGCGCAGGCCACCGCCATCGGGGTCGTGCTGCTGGCCTCCTCGTTGCTGATCCTCGTCCTGGTCAATGGCCTCGACGCCTGGGTCAGGCATCGTCGCACGGCCTGAGCGGAGCGGACCCATGGCAGGCGCACTGATCGTCACGACGCTGGCGACCCGCGGCGGCGGAACGGTACGCACCCAGGCGCATCCTGCCGTGCGCGGCGGGCTGATCGGGCTGACGATCCTGTTCCTCACGCTGTTCATCGTGCTGCCCGTGGCCAACGTGTTCACGCAGGCCCTGGGCAAGGGGGTCGGCGCCTATGTGCAGACCTTCGACTCGGCGGCCTTCGGAGCGGAGCCGAAGACGCCCCTCGAGAAACGCCGCCTCGCGACCAAGAAAGCGCAGGTCGAAAAGACCTGGAGCGCCATCCGCATGTCGGTCGGCATCGCGGCCGTCGTGGTACCGCTGAACATCGTCTTCGGCCTCATGGCGGCCTGGGCCGTGACGAAGTTCCGCTTCAAGGGGCGCACCTTGCTGATGGCGCTGATCGACCTTCCCTTTTCGGTCTCGCCCGTCGTCGCGGGCCTTGTTTTCGTTCTGCTGCTCGGGCGGAGCGGCATCTTCGGACCCTGGGCCACGGCCTGGGTCTGGCCGGACCCCATGTCGCTCGCCCGGCAGGGCTTCGAGGGTCATGTCTGGCCCTTCGGCTTCACCCGGACCTACCAGGGCATCATCTT
>CAXSEU010000329.1:3378-4447 GCA_964236485.1 uncultured Lichenihabitans sp.
CTCCTCACCCCGCTTGCCATCGCGCTCGCCTCGATCTTCGTCACCTTCCCTTTCGTGGCCCGCTCGGTCATTCCGCTGATGCAGGCGCAGGGCACCGACGAGGAACTCGCGGCCCTCTCGCTCGGGGCCGGCGGCTGGCGCATCTTTCGGACCATCACGTTGCCGAACATCCGCTGGGCATTGCTCTATGGCGTCATCCTCTGCACGGCGCGCGCCTTCGGGGAGTTCGGTGCCGTGTCGGTCGTCTCCGGCAATGTCGATGCCAACGACACCATGCCGCTGCGCATCGAGAAGCTGTGGAACGAATACGACAACCAGGCCGCATTCACGGTGGCGTCGTTGCTGGCCCTGCTGGCCATGGTGACGCTGGTGATCAAGACCGTTATCGATCTGCGCGAGGGCGCCCGCAACGCGCCGCGGACCCTCGACGCCCTCGCCGAGCGAAAGCACCCGCCATGAGCATTGCGATCCGGGGCATCAGCAAATCCTTCGGCGCCAACAAGATCCTGCGCAACGTCAGCCTCGACGTCGGATCGGGCGAACTCGTGGCCCTGCTCGGCCCCAGCGGCTCGGGCAAGACCACCCTGCTGCGCGTTGTCGCCGGGATGGAGCAGGCGGATCCGGGCAGCGGATCGGTGATGTTCGACGGGCAGGACATCACCCAGAAGGGCATAGGCGAGCGGCAGATCGGCTTCGTGTTCCAACACTACGCGCTCTTCCGCAACATGAGCGTGTTCGAGAACATCGCTTTCGGGCTGCGCTCGAAGCCGTGGCGACGGCGGCCGTCGAACGCCGCCATCGCGGCCAAGGTCGATGAATTGTTGAACCTCATCCAGTTGCAGTCGCTCGCGGGACGCTACCCGTCGCAACTCTCCGGCGGTCAGCGTCAGCGGGTGGCATTGGCGCGCGCGCTTGCGGTCGAACCGCGCGTTCTGCTGCTGGACGAGCCCTTCGGGGCGCTCGACGCGAAGGTGCGGCGGGAGCTGCGGCGATGGCTGCGGCGGCTGCACGAGACCATCCACGTCACCACCATCTTCGTGACCCACGACCAGGAAGAGGCTCTCGAGCT
>CAXSEU010000330.1:0-1604 GCA_964236485.1 uncultured Lichenihabitans sp.
CCGACGCTGCCGCCAGCGTCGAGGCCATCAGGACCATGATCGCGCAGTCCGATACCTGGGGCGCGATCAAGAGTTCCGCGACCGGGAAGACACCCCGCTCGAAGGTGCCGGCCGGATAGCGCATGTCATGCGCTTGCTGACATGCGCCAACGCGATGGAACGCGCGGTTCCTATTGGGCCGCCATCCGGTTGACGGTCGAGGTAGCGGGGGCATTGACGCGCTCGCCCATTTCGTTCGACGCGGGCTTCCCCGCGGAACGCATCAGGCTTCTCGTCCTGCTGATGGCGCGGGTCACCATGGCGACCGGCTTCGGCAGGGTGCGGCGGAAGAAAGCGAGCTTGCGCACATGCGTCTCGACGCTCCAGCGGACCACCGCGCCCGCCGGGAAGAACACGACGTCGCCCGGACCTAGTCGGCGCGGCGGCGCATTGCCGTCGTCGAGCACGACCGTGCCCTCGAGGATGTGGATGGTCTCGTCGGTGTCGTAATGCCATTCGAACTTGCCGGGCGTGCAGTCCCAGACGAGCGTCGTCGCCGTGCCGTCATGGCTGCGCGACAGGATCGCGTTCCTGGCAACGGGATTGCCCTCGTGGATCCAATCGCGGTTGATCGGCGACGATTGCAGTTCCACCTCGATGTTCGAATGGATGATTGGTAATCCCATGTAGGCCCCCTTCACAAAACGTTGTATTCGGCTGATGCCGCTGTCGTTTATCGCCGGTTGAATTGGCTAAACCATAAAGACCGCCAATGAGGCACGACTTAAATCCTGCCGCGGTTAACCTTGTACTATCCACGAGCACGGCATTCGACGCGTTGCATTTACCATCCATGAGGCACGTCCGTCGACGGGACCCTCGCGCGGAAGAAACGCCGGCACGGGTCGAGAGCCGCCCCATCTGGATCGGCATGCCGATAGGCGCTACACCCTGCGCACCTTCCTCCCCAGCCAGGACCTGCGGATGCCTTCCTCTTCGATGCCCCTCGACGACGTCAGGGTCGAGCGCGACTCGCTTGGCGAGGTCGCGGTTCCGGCCGATCATCTGTGGGGCGCGCAGACGCAACGCTCGCTGACCTTCTTCCCCATCGGGACCGACAGGTTCGGCTGGGGACGGAGCGTCATCCGGGCCATGGGCATGTTGAAGAAATGCGCGGCGACCGCCAACGGAAGGCTCGGACAGTTGCCGGCCGAGAAGGTCGGCATGATCGTCGCCGCCGCGCAGGAGGTGATCGACGGACGCTGGGACGCCGAATTCCCCCTCGTGGTCTTCCAGACGGGGTCGGGAACCCAGAGCAACATGAACGCCAACGAGGTGATCGCCAACCTCGCCATCAGGCAGGTGGGTGGGGTCCTCGGATCGAAGACGCCGATCAACCCTAATGACGACGTCAATCGCGGCCAGTCCTCGAACGACGCCTTTCCGACCGTGATGCATATCGCGACCGTCGAGGATATCGAGCACAAGCTGTTCCCCGCCGTGGCGGCGCTGCGCGCCACCTTTGCGGCCAAGGAGACCGCCTCCGCCGGCGTTATCATGGTGGGCCGCACGCATCTTCAGGACGCGACGCCGGTGACGCTGGGCCAGGTGGTCTCGGGCTGGGG
>CAXSEU010000330.1:1614-4436 GCA_964236485.1 uncultured Lichenihabitans sp.
CAGCTCGACGAGGCTGTCGCGGGTATTCGGCGCGCGCTCGTTCCGTGCTATGCCCTGGCGCTCGGCGGCACCGCGGTCGGCACCGGCATCAACACTCATCCGGACTTCGGCGAGGTCGCGGCCGAAGAGATCGCCCGCGAGACCGGGCAACCCTTCGTCACCGCTCCCAACAAGTTCGCCGCCCTCTCGGCCCACGACGCGATCGTGGGTGTCAGCGGGGCGCTGCGCGTCCTCGCCGGCGCCTTGATGAAGATCGCCAACGATGTCCGCTGGTATGCCAGTGGCCCCCGCGCCGGCTTTGCCGAACTCTCGATCCCGGAGAACGAGCCTGGCTCCTCCATCATGCCGGGCAAGATCAACCCGACCCAGTGCGAAGCCTTGACCATGGTCGCGGTCCAGGTCTTCGGCAATGACCACGCGGTGGCGTTTGCCGGAAGCCAGGGCAATTTCCAGCTCAACGTGTTCAAACCCGTCATGCTGCACAACATCCTCGAGTCGGTGGCGTTGCTCAGCGACGGCATCCGGGCATTCGACCAGTTCTGCGCTCGGGGCATCGAGCCGAACCTCGATAAGATCAAGCACAACCTCGACCAGTCGCTGATGGTGGTGACTGCGCTGAACCCGCATATCGGCTACGAGAAATCGGCCAAGATCGCCTTGCTGGCCCACCGGGAGGGCAAAAGCCTGCGGGAGGCGGCGCTGGAACTGGGGCTCACGGCCGAGGACTTCGACGCCTGGGTTCGCCCGGAGGACATGACGCACCCGAGCGCGGAATGAGGGACCTGCGGGGAAGATGCAAGACCATCGGGCGGTCATCGTCCGTTGAGCGATGGCGGGGCAGGCTTCTGAACATAGATCGCAGCTTCAGAGGCTCGCCCTTGTTGCAAGTCTCGACGCGAAGCGCACCCGCGCCGTAGCATCACGCCCTATGGCCGATCCAACGTCCGTCGAAGAATGGTTAGCCCTCGTTCGCCTACATCGAAGGCTACTATAATCGGCAACGTATCCACTCGGCTCTCGGCTATATCACGCCGGAACAGGCCGAGCGGACAGCGACCTAACCCCCGTGTCCGCGAAACCAGGGGAGGATCACTTCGGCCTCTGGATAGCCGGCCCCTTGGTGGGCATCGATGACGTCAGCTCCGCCAGCGGAGCACCGTTTCGCGGACCGGGTTGACGAAGGCCCTCGCTTCTTCCTGCGCGCGCATGAACTCGTTCTTCAGCTGCTGATACCAGCGCGCCTGGGTGTCGGCATCGCGGATCAGCAACAGGTTGTTCTCGTGCCTGAGGCCATCCTGCTGCTTGATCACGACGTCGCGGTCCTGGGCCAGGAAGCGCCGGGCGAAGATGCGGATCACCGGCGCCAGGAGGCGCAGCCAGGGAGTGGTCGTGTAGATCGAATGTGTGATCTCCGTCTCGGTGTCGCTGATCGGCGTCACCGCCGTGAGACCGCCGACGACGTGGCGCCCCGCCCTGATGTTCTCGATCCGTACGCCGGGGAGCTGAAAGGCGATCTCGGTTTCGGGCGCCCCGCCGAGCAGCCTGTAGGCGAAGGAATTGCTCGACGGCCTGTGCTTCATCATGGTGAAGCCGAGGTAGGACGGGCCGAAGGGCTTGGCCTTCTCGTGGATCGATCCGCGCGTCCGCCACCACCAGGAGCTATGGACATAGGGTCCGTGGGCAGGGTCCATCAGGCCGATCACGGCATGGTCGATATAGCAGGGAAAGCGCATGACCTCGCAGATGACGGGGCGCTGGTCATGGGCGATATCGGCGACCTCCGGGACCGGCGGCAGGTCGACCTCCTCGCCCCCGCTCTCGCCGACGAAGACCCAGATGCCGCCCTGCTGTTCGCGGGCCGGATAGGCCCGGACCTTGATCTTCTCGGCCTCGATCCGCTCGTGCCCGGTCAAGGCCGGGATGCAGGTACAGCGCCCCGCCCCGTCGAAGGTCCAGCCGTGATAGCAGCACTCGACATCGGTGCCGTCGAACCGCCCGTAGGAGAGCGGCATGCCGCGATGCGGGCAGATGTCGCGGATGGCGAAGACGCTGCCGTCCTTGCGGCGGGCGATCAGCACCGGCTCGTTGAGGAGGGTCTTGCCCCGCATCTGCCCTGCCCGGAGGGAGCCGGACGGCAGGGCATAGTACCAGAGGTTGCGCAGGAGACGCGGCGCGATGATCATGCCTGGGTTGGTCCGATGAGTGGTTCGTCGGCTTCCTATAGGGCAACCGGCGCGACCCCGACCATGCTTATCTCGCCCCTGGGCCGGTCCTCCGTCTCGGCCTCAATTGCCCTGCGAGCTCATGATCTGGATGGCCGCCGGCGTCGCGATGATGACGAACAGCACGGGCAGGAAGAACAGGATCATCGGCACGGTCAGCTTGGGCGGCAGCGAGGCGGCCTTCTTTTCGGCTTCCATCATCCGCATGTCGCGGCTTTCCTGCGACAGCACGCGGAGCGCGCCGCCAAGCGGCGTGCCGTAGCGTTCGGCCTGGATCAGCACCGTCGCGAGGTTGCGGATGCTCTCGACGCCGGTGCGCTTGGCGAAGTTCTCGAAGGCAAGGCGCCGATCCGACAGGTAGGACAGTTCGGCCGTGGTCAGGGTCAGTTCCTCGGCCATGGCGATCGATTGCTGCCCGACCTCCTGACCCACCTTGCGGCAGGCATGTTCGAGCGACATTCCGGACTCGACGCAGATCAGCAGGAGGTCGAGCATGTCCGGAAATCCTCGCCTCAAGGACTTCTGGCGTTTCGACGTGGCGTTCGACAGGAAGATTTCGGGCGCCTTGATGCCGATATAGGCCGCGCCGAGCGTGATCCC
>CAXSEU010000331.1:0-4410 GCA_964236485.1 uncultured Lichenihabitans sp.
TCGCCGGCTTCGAGCACCATGAAATGGGAGATGTAGGAAACCAACTGGACGACGTTGAAGATCATCGTCGCGGTCGAGCCCGTCTGCATCCGCTGGCCATTGACGTCGAGCCACATGCCGAGTTGCTGGACGTCGGCGATCTCATCCGGCGTCACCAGCCAGGGTCCCAGGGGTCCGAAGGTGGCGCAGCCTTTCCCCTTCATCCACTGACCGCCACGCTCGGTCTGGAAGGCACGCTCGGAGACATCGTGACAGACGCAGAAGCCGGCGAGGTGATCGAACACCTCCTTCTCGTTGATATAGGCGGCGCGCCTGCCCATCACGATGGCAAGCTCGACCTCCCAGTCGGTCTTCTCCGAGGATTTTGGCAGCATCACGTCGTCGTTGGGTCCGACGATGCAGTTCGGTGTCTTGTTGAAGAGGATCGGCTCTTTCGGGATCGCAGCCCCGGTTTCCGCTGCGTGGTCGGCGAAGTTGAGGCCGACCGCGATGAAGTTGCAGGGGCGGGCGACACAGGAGCCGAGACGTGGCTCGCCCGCCACCAGGGGCAGGCCGACCGGGTCGGCGGCCGCGATTCTGGCCAGCGAGGCCGGCTCGAGATGCTGGCCGCCGAGGTCGGGGACGAGATGGCTGATGTCTCGCAGCTCTTGTCCATGAACCAGGCCCGGCTTCTCGCGTCCGGGCTCACCAAAGCGAACCAGTTTCATACCGTCCTCCCGATGCGCCGACGTGCTGATGGCGCGGCGACTATGCTTCGCGCCGCGCGCGACCACAAGCCGCCCGGAGCCGCCTACGCTTGCACGCGCACATAATCGCCCGGCGCATCCGCAAGGGCGGGCAGCTTGCCGGCGCCTGGGGTGCGGGCCGCCACCCGGTCGGGCGCCAAGGCGGTGACCCAGGCGAGCCAGTCCGGCCACCAGCTTCCCTTGGTCTCCTTCGCGGCGGCGAGCCAGCCCTCGAACGTTCCTTCGACGGACGGCCCCGACCAGTACTGGTATTTGGCCTTTGCGGGCGGATTGACGACCCCCGCGATATGGCCGGACCCTGCCAAGACGTAGCGCATGGGACCACCGAAATACTTGGACCCCGTGAAGACGGAGCGGGCCGGTGCGATGTGATCCTCGCGCGTCGCGAGATTATAGACCGGGATCGTCACCTTGCCGAGATCGAGCCTCTCCCCGCCAATCTCCATCTCGCCCTTGGTCAGCTTGTTCTCGAGGTAGCAGTTGCGGAGATAGAAGGCGTGGTTGGCGGCCGGCATCCGGGTCGAGTCCGAGTTCCACACCAACAGGTCGAAGGTGTTCGGGGACTTGCCCTTGAGATAGTTATCGACGACGTAGCTCCAGATCAGTTCGTTGGGCCTCAACATATTGAAGGCGTTGGCCATCTTCGCACCCTTGAGATAGCCCGTCTCCGCCATCTCGGCTTCGAGCGCCGCGATCTGCTCCTCGCCCGCGAACACCTTCAGGTCGCCGGCATCGCGGAAATCCGTCTGGGCGGTGAAGAAGGTGGCGCTCCCGATGCGGTCGTCACCTTTGGCCGCCATGTAGGCGAGCGTCACGGCCAGGAGCGTGCCGCCGACGCAGTAGCCGATGGTCGATACCTCGCGCTCACCGGTGGCGCGTTCGATGGCATCGACGGCGGCGAGGATCCCCTCCCGCATGTATGCCTCGAAACCTTTGTCGGCGTGCCGTTCGTCCGGATTGACCCAGGACACGACGAAAACCGTCAGGCCGTGCTCCACCATCCAGCGGATCAGGGATTTTTCGGGATTGAGATCGAGAACGTAGAACTTGTTGATCCATGGGGGCACGATGAGGAGCGGCCGACGCGACACGTCGGGCGTCGCGGGCGCGTATTGGATCAATTCCATCAGCTCGTTGCGCAACACCACCTTGCCGGGCGTCGTGGCCATGTTGACGCCGAGCTCGAGCGATGTGCGATCGCTCTGGCGGATGCGCAACTCCCCCTCTCCGGCCTCGATATCTTCCGCCAGCATTTTCATGCCGCGCACGAGGTTGTCGCCGCTCTGCTCGAAGGTCTGGCGCAGGAGTTCGGGGTTGGTGGCGAGGAAGTTCGAGGGCGCGAGCGCGCTCGAGACCTGCCGGAGGTAGAACCTGGCTTTTTCCCGCGTCTGCGGGTGGAGCCCTTCGGCCTCCTCGACCATGCTCGACGCCCAATCCGTCGTCATCAAATAGGACTGGCGGAGGAAATCGAAGACCGGGCTGGCGCGCCACTCAGGCGCGGCGAACCTCTTGTCGCCTCTCAGAGGCGTGTCTTCAACCGGCTTCGGCTCACCGCCCGTGAGGCGGCGCAGGCTCTCCGACCAAAGCTCGACGAACTGCCTGGAGAATGCCGCCTGAGCGTTCATCACTCGGGCCGGGTCCGACATCCAGGTCGTCGCGACCTCGCCGAGGGTCTTGACCATGTCCGTGACGTCGCTGGCCACCGTGGGCTTCGGGGAGACGGCGTCGCGCGCCTTGAAAAAGGCGGAGGCCACCTTGCCGCCCTGCTCGACGAGCTGGCCCATGTTGCGCGCCAATCGGTCCCAGTCTGGCATGGCGGGACCAGACACCCCACTCGCCCCCGGGGTTTCACTCCCCTGCGCCGCCGGCGACCTGACCGGGTCCTCACGCGTGCCGGCAGTCTGCGGGCCCGGTGAGGCCGGAACACCGGGTGCCTCCGCCGGTCCGCGAAACTTTGGATCGCCGGGTGCGCCCTCCGAAGGCTGCGACAGTCTACGATCCGCGAGCTTCGCGGGCCGCTGTTTGGGCGCCTTTATCGCTAAGGGAGGGGCGGGTGCGGCGGCACCGGGGAGGATCGGATGCGCGGCGTGAACCGGATGAACGATATCGGCAAGCGGCCCGACGATCTCGGGACCAGCGTGGCCGGCGTGCGCCGGCGACTTCGCCTGCTTCTCCGGAACGGCCTTCGCTTTCGGATGACGCTTCGACTTCATCGGTTTCTCCCCGGGCCGAGTCATCAAGGCAGGACCGGCTGTGCCGCATCCCTGACCTATAATGCCCGAAAATGGTATTCAGGCCGTCGGGTCCAGGTTCCGTCATATTGGACTGTCACGTCTTGTATCGAAATCGCCCGGGCAAGACCAAGATCATCATCCTTCGTGTGACGAGAGAGGGAAGCATGTGCGGCGCACGACGTTATCGGCCGGGACGCGGCTTGCTGGTCGGGGTTGGACTTGCGATGGCGATGGCGGCGGCCGCGCTGCCTATCCACGACGCAGCAGCGGCCGACGGCGCGAAGAAGGAGGGCGGCGGCTTGTTCGACAGCGTGCTCGAGACCCTGGACCTGAAGGCCAAGGTCGGTCCCGCGCCCGATTTCGTCCAAGCCACCCATCCCGATCCATCCACCTTGCATTTCATCCCCACCGGCGCACCGCATCCGAAGCGGGCGACCCCCGCGAAGACCGACGTTGGCGTGGAAGCCACAAAGGCCGCGTTGGATGCGGCGCAGGCAGCCCAGCTGGCGCCCAGGCCGGCCGTCCCCGCGGTGCCCGCGAAGACGGCGGCGCCCGTGAAGCGGGTGCGCAAACCCGCAAAGCCGAATGAGAGCGCGACCGGCAACTGATTTGGACCCGATCGCCCCTGCTGATAATCTTGCGAATCACCGCGCCGACCTTTCTTGACAAGGCCTTTCCATGTCCGACTTCCATCGTGTCCGGCGGCTGCCGCCCTACGTATTCGAGGAGGTCAACCGGCTGAAGGCCACGGCGCGCGCCGCCGGTGCGGACATCATCGACCTTGGCATGGGCAATCCAGACTTGCCGGCGCCGAAGCACGTGGTCGACAAGCTGGTCGAGACGGTGGGTAAGCCGAGGACAGACCGCTATTCGAGTTCGAAAGGGATCGCCGGGCTGCGGCGCGCGCAGGTCGGCTATTACGCGCGCCGCTTCGGCGTGAAGCTCGATGCCGACCGGCAGGTGGTCGCGACGCTCGGGTCCAAGGAAGGCTTCGCCAATATGGCGCAAGCCATCACGGGCCCGGGCGATGTGGTTCTGGTGCCCAATCCCTCCTATCCGATCCACGCCTTCGGGTTCCTGATGGCCGGCGGTGTGATCCGCTCCGTGCCGGCCGAGCCCACGCCTCAATTCTTCACCTCGCTCGAACGCGCGGTGGTTCATTCGATCCCAAAGCCCATCGCGGTCGTGGTCTGTTACCCATCGAATCCCACCGCCACCGTCGCCTCGCTGGATTTCTACAAGGACCTGGTGGCGTTCGCGAAGCGGCATGACATCTTCGTCCTGTCGGATCTTGCCTATGCGGAAGTCTATTTCGAGGGTGATCCGCCGCCATCGATGCTGCAAGTTCCGGGCGCCATCGACGTCACGGTGGAATTCACCTCCATGTCCAAGACCTTCTCCATGCCCGGCTGGCGCATGGGTTTCGCGGT
>CAXSEU010000332.1:0-1769 GCA_964236485.1 uncultured Lichenihabitans sp.
GGCTTTTTCGCGCGACGCTCCTCGACGCTCTGAAGGGCCTTCGGGCAGCGTGGGAAGGCGCCGCCACATCGGCGCCTTCCCACGATCGACCCCGCTCGCAGCGTCCGATCGGGAATGACCGCTCACGGCATGATCGCCTCCAACCGGGCCAAATCGCCCGGTTGGACCATGCGGACACGCCTGCCTCCACTCCGTCTCAAGGCTCTGTCGGGTCGAGCCGCGGACAAGTCCTCGGGCTAGCCCGGTTTTTGCATCGGTGCGAGTGACGTCCTAAGTTGCGTTGCGGATGCCAGCTCGTTCATGGAGTCGTCGCGACATGAAGATCCGGTGCGGATACGACATTTCCTATCATTGTTCGATGCCGACGCCGATGCACCTGCTGCTCAGCGTGCATCCATCGCGCGAGCGCGACCTCGTCACCGAACAGGTCCTCCGCGCCGAACCCTCCGTCCCGGCCCGAACGGTCCTCGACGGCTTCGGCAATCGCCTGACGCGGCTCGTGGCGCCGCCCGGCGAAATCCGCTTGGCGGCGGACTTCGTCATCGAGGACGCGGGATCTCGGGACGAAGTCGCGCCGGATGCCCGGGAGACGCCGGTGGACCAGCTTCCGGACGAGGCGCTGGTCTACCTGCTCGGCAGCCGCTATTGCGATACGGACCTCTTGAGCGATCTCGCCTGGTCGCTGTTTGGCGGCACCCCGCGGGGTTGGGCGCGCGTCCAGGCGATCGTGGACTATGCGCACAAGCAGATCCGCTTCGATTACCAGCAGGCCCGCGCCACCCGGACCGCCAGCGAAGGTCATCGCGAGCAGGTCGGGGTCTGCCGCGATTTCGCGCACCTCGCCGTGACCCTGTGCCGCTGCATGAACATCCCGGCCCGCTACTGCACCGGTTACCTCGGCGACATCGGTGTTCCGCCGGTCGACGCCCCTATGGATTTCAGCGCCTGGTTCGAGGCTTTCCTCGACGACCGATGGTTCACGTTCGACGCCCGTCACAACGCGCCGCGGGTCGGCCGGATCGTCATGGCGCGCGGACGGGACGCGACCGACGTCGCCATCTCGACGGCCTTCGGACCCGCCTATCTCGGACGGTTCGACGTCATCACGGAAGAGCTTCCTCAGACGGCGCGGTTCAGCCACGCGCATACCGCCGGCTTCCCGTCGGGGGACCTTCAAGCCGGGCCCTCCAGCGTGCCTTCCCCCTCCCCGACCGACCCCGGCGCGCCATCATGAGACCGGAGGCTCGCGAACCATGTGGCACGGAGGCCGTGAACTCGCGGTTCAGGCGTGTTACGCAGGATCGGAATCCGATGTCTCGCCCGCGGGCATGACGATCGGGGTGGTTGGGACTTCCACGGCGGACGAATGACGGTTCTCTCGGTAAGGCACCGGACACGCTACAAGTACAAGGTACCGGTTCGCTTCGGCGAACATCGCATGATGTTCCGACCCCGCGACAGCTACGACCAGCGGCTGATCTCGTCCACCATGACGATCGACCCGGAACCCCGCCGGATTCGGTGGTTCCACGATGTCTTCGGCAATTGCGTCGCGGTGGCGACCTTCGCGGACGAAGCGGAAGTCTTGAACTTCGACAGTTCCATCGTGCTCGATCATACGCCCTCGAACGCCCCGGATTTCGTCATCGAGGATTATGCCCGAACCTATCCGTTCACCTACGGGACGGAGGAACGGCCCGACATCTCGCGGCTGATCGAGCGCCAGTACCTCGATCCGGAACATCAGCTCGACCGATGGGTGCGCCGCT
>CAXSEU010000332.1:1779-4401 GCA_964236485.1 uncultured Lichenihabitans sp.
GGCGAATTGCTGATGACCCTGACCTACGCCATCAAGGAGGGCTTCACCTACACGCCGCGGCACGAGCGCGGCACGCAAGACCCGCTCCTGACGTTGAACACCCGCAAGGGGTCCTGCCGCGATTTCGCGGTCCTCATGATGGAGGCCGTCAGGGCGCTGGGTTTCGCGGCGCGCTTCGTATCGGGCTACCTCTACGTTCCTCAGGCCCACGGGGAAACCAACGTCGGCGGCGGCAACACCCACGCCTGGTGCCAGGTCTATCTTCCCGGGGCGGGCTGGGTCGAGTTCGATCCCACGAACGGCATCGTGGGCAATCGTGACCTGATCCGCGTTGCCGTCTCACGCGACCCGCGGCAGGCCATCCCGCTTCAGGGGACCTACTTCGGCGCCGCGGCGGATTATGTCGGGATGGACGTCACCGTCGACGTCGAGGAGGTCAAGGACGCGGCCCTGCCTGGCCGGCGCGGCTCCAGCAATGCAGGCCCGCCACCCGATGCTCACGGTGACGCCGCCTTGCATTACGCCTGAACGGCGAAATCCTCCAAGATCGGCAGGATCAGCTCCCGGTACGGGACAGGCCGTCGGACGCCAACGCGTTGCCGGGATCGATGAGTTTCGCGCGCGCGAAGGACTCACGTGCCTTGGACTTGTTGCCGCTCTTCTCGTAAGCAAGGCCGAGATCGGCCCAGGCCTCGGCGTTGCGTGTATCCACGTTGAGGGCGGCATTATAGTCCTCGATCGCCTGCGGGTACTTCCCTTGGGCGACGAGGCTCTGCGCCCGCGCCTGATAGGGGGCGGCCGCAAACGGGTCGCGGTCGATCGCATTGTCGAAGTCGGTCACGGCCTGGACATTGTCGCCCTGGCGCTGCCGGATCAGCCCGCGCGCGTGAAACGCCTGCGCCCCGAGGCCGCCTTCGGGATTGAGCCGGATCGCCTGGTCGAGATCGGCCATCGCCTGCGTGTAGCTGCCCTGCTGCCGAAGCAGGTTGGCGCGGCCGATGTAGGCCGGCGCATGATTGGGGTTGCTCTGCAAGGCGTGACTGAAATCCGCGAGGGCCAAGTCGCTGTGGTTGGTCTGACGGTAGGCCAGGGCCCGGTTCGTATAAGCGGCGGCGTTCTTCGGGTCGAGCTGGATAGCCTTGGTGAAATCCGCGATGGCGTCGGAAAAATCGCCGGTCCGCGCATAGGCCGCGCCGCGGGTATTGTAGGCTTCGGAATCGTTCGGATTGCGCTTGATGACGTCCGACAACGAATCGAGATTGACGCTCGTGTCCTTGGTGGCGGGCACGACTTCGGCGATCCCCGTTCCGACAGATCCGACGGAGCTCACGGTCTCGCAGCCGCCGAGCAGAAGGGCGAGCGCGAGCGCGGGCCAGATCAGGCGCACCTTGGCTCCCCTGTCGCCATCGGGCTGCTTGTCCTTCATCTTCGAAGCGGGGAAAGTCGTCAAGCTCATGTTCCTGCCACCTCGACCGGCTGACCGCCCAATCGCCCACGCGGCGGAGCTTTCAGGCCTGGATTGCCCGCGGAATGAGGCACAACAAAGTTAATCGTAAGTGCGACCCGGCGGAACGACGCGCGCCCGAGCCTCGGACTCAGGCACGGATGCCGGGGACCGGCTTCGGCTTCATCGGGAGCAGCCCCTCGCGCTGCATCTGCTTGCGAACCAGCTTGCGGGCTCGCCGGACGGCCTCGGCCTTCTCACGTGCCCTCTTTTCCGATGGTTTCTCGTAATGGCCGCGAAGCCTCATCTCGCGGAAAATACCCTCGCGCTGCATCTTTTTCTTGAGCGCCTTCAGGGCCTGATCGACGTTGTTGTCGCGCACGAGAACTTGCAAGCCATGATCCTGTTGAAACGCAGGGTGCCGTGAAACGCATCGGCAACACGGCGCTCACACCGTACCATCGCGATGACGTGCCCCGTTAGCAGGCTGGATCGCCGCTGTCCATGATTTACTCCAATCCACGCAGGACGATCGCGTGAAGGCCGAAAAGGCCCCTCATCCTGGGCCAGTTGCAAAGCAACTGTGTCGAAGGACAAGGGGGAATGAGGCTTCATCCGACTGCACCCCGGACGAGGGACTGCGGTCCAGGGAGGCTGGCCGCGGGGCGAACGGCCCGCCGCAGCTTCCCGGATAGGTGCCCCATTCTGGCACACTGCGCCAAGGCTTCCTTAAGCCGGCATTAAGCTCCTTCGTTTACCTTGAATCTGTTCGAATACGTCGGGCTGCGATAAGAATTCTTGATCCTGCCAACCGTGTTTGACGCCTCCCTGTTGAAACTTCAGAGCCGCTTCGCGCGGCTCTCTTTTTTCGCCGACGACGATGTTAACCTTAAGCAAGGCTTAAAGTCCTTGGCTTACCGCGTGGTGTTATTTTTGCTCCGTGCCAGGCGAACGGAGGGACTGCTCCGATCGGACACACATGGCCTGCCGGCCAGGGACCCAGAGTAGAGGACGCACGATGGGCGGAGCTTTTATCGACCGAGGCGGGGACAATACGGTCTCCTTCGCGCACAGGCTGGCGGAATCGCCGCGGTTCAAGACGTTGTTCCGCGATGGCATGACGCTGGTCGAAGAGGTCGCGGCCTATCTTGACGGGCCGGGACGCGTCGACGCCAAGA
>CAXSEU010000333.1:0-4377 GCA_964236485.1 uncultured Lichenihabitans sp.
GTCGCAACGTCGGGTTGGTCAATGCCGGCCTATGGGTCATGCCGGACGATCTTCGGGCCGAACTCGGCGCGACCCATGGCTCGCGGCTGCTGGAGATGCTAGGGCAAGCCCCGGGGGTGGTTTTCGATCTTGTCGAACGGCATGGCATGGATTGCGAGGCCGAGCGGCGGGGGACCCTGCATTGCGCGGTGGGCAAGAAGGGCCTGGCGGAGCTGGGGGAACGCGCCTCTCAGTGGCAGGCCCGTGGGGCTCCGGTCCGCCTGCTCGACCGGGAGGAGACCGCGCGCAGGGTCGGGACCTTCGCCTATGCGGGCGCGCTGCTCGACGAGCGCGCCGGTACCATCCAGCCGCTCGCCTACGCACGCGGGCTGGCCGCGGCCGCCATCGGTGCAGGGGCGAAAATTCATACGTCGAGCCCCGTCATGGCAGCCGAGGACGAGGGCGCGGCGTGGCGCCTGCGGACGCCGCGCGGCGCCGTGCGCGCCGGCTCGGTGGTGGTCGCCACCGACGCTTACACCAGCGGGGTGTGGCCCGAGGTCAGGGCCGAGCTCATCCACCTCCCCTATTTCAACATGGCGACCGCACCGCTCGGGGACAATCTGCGCCGCTCGATTTTGCCCGAGCGGCAGGGCGTATGGGACACCCGCGAGGTGCTGAGTTCCTTCCGTTTCGACAGGGCGGGGCGCCTCGTGTTCGGCAGCGTCGGCGCCCTACGCGGACCGGGCATGCCGATCCACCGCGATTGGGGGCGGCGCGCCCTGGGCAAGCTGTTTCCGCAGCTCAGGGGCGTGACCTTCGAGACCGCGTGGTACGGCAAGATCGGCCTGACGGAGAACAGCGTGCCACGCTTCCACCGCCTTGGCCGCAACGTCGTCTCCTTCAGCGGCTACAACGGCCGCGGCATCGCGCCCGGGACCGTGTTCGGGCGATGCCTGGCCCACTTGCTGCTCGGGACCATCGGCGAGGACGACCTGCCTCTGCCGCTCACCGAGCCGGTCGCCGCGCCGCACCGGGCCGCCAAGGAGGCGTACTACGAGATCGGCTCCCAGTTGGCCCACCTCGCCGGCGCCCGCTTCTGAAAACCCCTTTCCTGCCTGAACGCGATCGGAATCGACCATGACCAGCTCATCCCCGTCCATCCCGGCCGAAGTCGGCGGCATCCTCGCGTCGCTCGGCGTCGGCACCGGCCATAGCCAAGGTGGGACGCTGGAGGTCGTCTCGCCGGTCGACGGCTCGGTCATCGCCGCCGTGGCCGAGGTGCCGGCCGCCGAGGTCGGCGCCAGGATCGGCCGGGCCCACGCGGCCTTCCTCGAGTGGCGCAAGGTTCCCGCGCCGCGCCGCGGCGAGCTCGTGCGGCGGCTTGGCGAGGAGCTCCGCGTGCATAAGGAGGCGCTCGGGCGCCTGGTCAGCCTCGAGGTCGGCAAGTCGCCGTCCGAGGGCCTCGGCGAAGTCCAGGAAATGATCGACATCTGCGACTTCGCGGTCGGTCTGTCGCGCCAGCTCTACGGGCTCGTCATCCAGTCCGAGCGCGCGGACCACAGGCTGAGCGAGCAATGGCACCCGATCGGGGTCGTCGGCGTCATCTCGGCGTTCAACTTCCCCGTCGCGGTGTGGTCCTGGAACGCCGCCTTGGCCTTCGTCTGCGGCGACGCGGTCGTCTGGAAGCCGTCGGAGAAGACCCCGCTCACCGCCCTGGCGGTCCAGGCGCTCTTCGAACGTGCGGCGCGGACGTTCGGCGGCGTGCCCCCGGGGCTCTCGACGCTCCTCGTCGGCGGCCGCGATGTCGGCGAGGCCCTCGTCGACGACCGCCGCGTCCCCGTCCTCTCGGCAACCGGCTCGACCCGCATGGGGCGGGTCGTCGGCGAGCGCCTGGCGCGTCGCTTCGGCCGCGCGATCCTGGAGCTCGGCGGCAACAACGCCTCGATCGTGACGCCCTCGGCCGACCTCGATCTCACGCTGCGCGCGGTCGCCTTCGGCGCGATGGGAACGGCCGGCCAGCGTTGCACGACGCTGCGGCGCCTGATCGTGCACGAGAGCGTATACGGCGCGCTCGTGCCGAAGCTCGCAGCTGTCTACGGGTCGATCTCCGTCGGCAACCCGATCTCCACCGACGCCTTGGTCGGCCCGCTGATCGACGGCAACGCCTATGCGGCGATGCAGAGGAGCTTGGCCGCGGCGAAGGAAGCCGGCGGCACGGTCCACGGCGGGACCCGCGTCGACGTGAACGGGGACGCCTCCTTCTACGTCCGGCCGGCCCTCGTCGAGATGCCGGCCCAGGTCGGGCCTGTCGCCGAGGAAACCTTCGCGCCCATCCTCTACGTCCTCAAGTACCGGGACTTCGAGGAGGCGATCGCGCTGCAGAATGGCGTGCCGCAAGGGCTGTCGTCCTCCATCTTCGCGACCGACGTGCGCGAGATCGAGCGTTTCCTGTCCGCGCAGGGCTCGGACTGCGGCATCGCCAACGTCAACATGGGCCCGTCCGGCGCCGAGATCGGGGGGGCCTTCGGTGGCGAGAAGGAGACGGGCGGCGGCCGCGAGAGCGGCTCCGATGCCTGGAAGGCCTACATGCGCCGGCAGACCAGCGCGGTGAACTACGGACGCGGCATGCCGCTCGCCCAAGGCGTCGAGTTCGACATCGACGGGGGCTCCGCCCAGGCTTGACGCGCTCTTGCTCCGGATACGGCAGCCCTCGAAGGTGAAGGGGTCGCATCCGTCGACCTCCAGTCGCATGCCGTCGGCGCGGGTTCCTCGGATGAACCACGAACGGCGGCTGCCTGCCGTCCTTCGGCTCGGCGCCGAGCGGCCGGCTCAGGACGAGAAAACGGGAGTAATCAAACAGCCCCTTTAGAGCACGTCAGGCTCTTTTTGGAAGCGGAGCTTCCATACAAGCCTGTGAACCTGCTCGCGTATTTGAGCTGGCGTATGTCAGCAACAGCATGACATACGCTAGGGCGCGCATGGCTCACCTCCTGAAGTCGGTCGGCAAGAAAACCGCCGGCGTGCGGCATGTCGACGCCCCTGCCATGGCGCCGTCGTCCGAAAGGGCTGGACGGAGCGGCCCGGCCGACGCGGTTCGGCATGGTCTGCGTTTTCGCCCATCCCGTGATCTCCCGGCCCGCTGTCCTATCAGAGCGCCCGGCCATCCCGGTCGAAGAGGTAGGCGCTCTCCGGCGCGAAGCCGACCGTGAACGGCTGGCCTTTGGTCAGCGTGTGGCGGCCGGCGATCTGCAGATTGACTGTTTCGCCGGCCCCGGTCTGCCCATAGATGAGCGTGCTGCCGCCGAGGCTCTCGCTCAGGTCGGCCCTGAGCTCGAGCCGGTTCGGACCTTCGCCGAACAGGATGTTCTCGGGGCGCAGCCCAAGGGTGACCTCGTCGCCCGGCTTCGCACCCTTCCCGTCGCGGGTCTCGACGCGGACGGGTGATTGCAGGGAAGGATGGATGATGTCCACCGCGCCCGCTTCGACGCCGCGGATCCGGGCCCGCATGAAGTTCATCTTGGGGGAGCCGATGAAGCCGGCCACGAAAGTGTTGGCGGGTCTGTCGTAAAGTTCCTGGGGCGAGCCGATCTGCTCGACCCGGCCGGCGCGCAGGACCACGATCCGATCGGCCAGCGTCATGGCCTCGACCTGATCGTGCGTCACGTAGACCATGGTGACGCCGAGCGCGTTGTGCAGCCGTGCGATCTCGACCCGCATCTGCGCGCGCAACTCCGCGTCGAGGTTCGAAAGCGGTTCGTCGAAGAGGAACAGCTTCGGATGACGCACGATGGCGCGCCCGATGGCGACGCGCTGGCGCTGGCCGCCCGAGAGCTGCCGCGGCTTGCGGTCGAGCAGATCGGCCATCTGCAGGATGCGCGCCGCCTCGGCCACCTGCCTGTCGATCTCCGCCTTAGGAACCTTCGCCATCTTGAGCCCGAAGGCGATATTGTCGCGCACGCTCATATGCGGAAACAGCGCGTAACTCTGGAACACCATCGACACCTGCCGCTTGGCCGGCTCGACATCGGTGACGCGCGCACCGTCGATATAGACGTCGCCCGACGAAATCTCCTCCAGCCCCGCCACCATGCGGAGCAAGGTCGACTTGCCGCAGCCGGAAGGCCCGACGAAGACCACGAACTCGCCCCGCTCGGCCGAGATGTCGACGCCGTTGATGACGCTGACGGCGCCGTAACGCTTCTCGATCTTCTCCAGCCGGAGGAAGCTCATGGCGGATCCTTACTTGGTGGCGCCCATGGTGAGGCCGCGTACCATGTGGCGCGACACGAGAAGGGCGAAGACGGTGACGGGCAGGACGATCACGGTGCCGGTGGCCATGATCTTGCCCCAGGGCAATTCGTATCCCGACATGAAGCTCGTCGCGACGACGGGCGCGGT
>CAXSEU010000334.1:0-2227 GCA_964236485.1 uncultured Lichenihabitans sp.
CCTGTGCCGCGCATCGCGCATGGCCTCGCCGCGCAGCCGGTCGGCGCGCTCCGCGTTGGCATCGCTGGCGAACCTGATCCCGTCGATCGCGTTGACGCCCCGGTCGATCAGCTTGCCGGCGAGGAGCCCGGCCCGTTGCGGCGGCGAGACCTCGACCTCCAAGTGGTTGCTGGCCCGGAAACCGATGATGCCCTGACCGCCGCTTTCGGTCTGCCGGAAGATCGGCTCCAGCGACACGGACGAGGATTGGATGGCCCGCGCCTCGATGCCCTCCCCCTTGACGGCTTCGATCACGCTCTCGACCGCCTTGCCGTTCTGACTGGCGGCATCGATGGCGCGCGGCTGCTCCGTCACGACGCCGAAGGACAGGATGGCCTTGTCGGGCAGGAAGGCCTCGGAGGCCTCCCCCGCGACCGTGATGATCGGCGTCGTCCGCCCTGCCAGAGCTTGCTGGGCCCATGCCGCCCCGGCGCAGAGCAGCGCCACCACGCCGCAAGCGGCCCGAAGGCGCGCTTTCATGCTCACGCCGCCTTCCGCTTGGGTTTGATCCAGCCGCGATTGACCAACACCTCGGCGATCTGCACCGCGTTGAGGGCCGCGCCCTTGCGCAGATTGTCCGAGACGCACCACAGCGACAGGCCGTTCTCCACCGTCGGATCCTCGCGGATGCGCGAGATGTAGGTGGCGTCCTCGCCGGCCGCCTCATGCGGCGTGATGTAGCCGCCGGGCTCCGGCCGGTCGATCACGAGGCAGCCCGGCGCCTCGCGCAGGATGTCGCGCGCCTCCTCGGCCGTGATGGGATTCTCGAACTCGATATTGACCGCCTCGGAATGGCCGATGAACACCGGCACCCGCACGCAGGTCGCCGTGAGCTTGATCTTGGGGTCGAGGATCTTCTTGGTCTCGGCCATCATCTTCCACTCTTCCTTGGTCGAGCCGTCTTCCATGAAGACGTCGATCTGCGGAATGACGTTGAAGGCAATGCGTTTCTGGAACTTCTTGACCTCCAGGGCATCGGACACGAAGACGGCGCGCGTCTGGGTGAAGAGTTCGTCCATCCCCTCCTTGCCGGCGCCCGACACCGACTGGTAGGTGGCGACCACCACGCGCTTGATCGTGGCGACGTCGTGCAGCGGCTTCAGGGCCACGACGAGCTGCGCGGTCGAGCAGTTCGGATTGGCGATGATGTTGAGCTTGCCGTAATGGGCCGCCGCCGCCGCGTTCACCTCCGGCACCACCAGCGGCACGTCGGGGTGCATGCGATAGGCCGAGGAATTGTCGATGACGACGCATCCCGTCGCACCGATCCGTTGCGACCAGGCTTTCGAGATCTCCCCACCGGCCGACATCAGGCAGATGTCGGTGCCGGAGAAGTCATAGGTGTCGAGCGCCTTGCAGACGATGGTCTTGTCGCCGAAGGAGATTTCCGTGCCCTTGGAGCGGTTCGAGGCCAGGGCCACGACCTCGCTATACGGGAAGGCCCGCTCCGCCAGGATGTTCAGCATCTCGCGACCGACGTTTCCGGTGGCGCCGACCACGGCAACCTTGAACGCCATGACGGTTCTCTCCTCAACGCTCGCCTGGAAGGCGCCCTGCTTACCGGAACCGAGCACCCACCGCAACGCGGCCAAAGCATTTGGCGGGATCGCGGCGAGGCTGTAGAGGCCAGGGTAGCGCACCCCCGTGTGCCAAGCCGCTCGGCATCGCGCATCGTCTGCAACGCCCCTGGAGCTGCCCCGTTCATGCCGTCCTCGATCCCAGCGTCCCGCCGGGCCGCGATTGCCGCTTCGGACGATCGGCACGTCCTCGGCTCCCTCTGGCGGCTGGCGGGGAAACTGGCTCCGGCCATCTACCTTCTGACGGCGCTGCCGACCGTGATCTTCCTCGCCACCCTCACGCCGCCGTTCCAGGCCCCCGACGAGACGAACCATTTCCGCCGCGCCGTGCAGATCCTTGCCGGCACCGTCGTCGCGCACGACATCAGGGCCCCGGGCTGGTCCGGGGGTGACCTGCCAAAAAGCGTCGACGATGTCGCCGAAGCCTTCAGCTACCTGATCGGCCATCCCGAGGCGAAGTTCTCCCCGGAGATCATGCGCGACACCCGGGCCATCCCCTGGAACTCCTCCGACCGCGCCTTCGCGTCCTTCGCCAACACGGCGATCTACCCGCCGATGTTCTACTTGCCGGCGGTGGCCTCGCTGAAGGCGGCGCGCATGCTCGGCTGGAG
>CAXSEU010000334.1:2237-4377 GCA_964236485.1 uncultured Lichenihabitans sp.
GGAGTGTGCTCGATGTTTACAGCCTCGCGCGCCTCGCGACCGGGATCGTCGCCGTCCTCATCGCGACCCTCGCCATCGCCCTCGCCCACAGCGGCCGGGCGATCCTCTTCGTTCTCCTCTCGTTGCCGATGAGCCTGTTCCTGTTCGCATCCGTTTCGCAGGACGCGCTGATGCTCTCCTGCACCGCCCTGGCCGCGAGCCTGTGCTCGCGCGCCGTGGGGCGGGACCGGGCGCTGAGCGCGTGGGAGTGCGCGGTCGTTGCCGTCCTCATCGGCGCCGCCATCGCGGCTCGCCCGCCCTATGTCGCTCTCCTGGCCATGCTGGTCGTCCCGGTCGCGGGCTCCGAGGAGTTTTTCGAGCGCCAACGCGCGCGCGTCAGAACCATGCTGTCCGGCCTGGCCGCACTCGCGATCGGCTCAGGGTGGGTCGTCTTCGGCGCCCGCCTGTCGCAAACCCCGATGAGGCTCGAGGCCGGCGTGTCGATCCCGTCCCAGGTCAGCTCCATGCTGTCGCACCCGGCCTCCTTCCCGGAGGCTTTCCTCAACACGGCGTGGGACAGCGGCCGGGAACAGTTGCAGCAGACCGTGGGCGTTCTGGGCTGGACCGACACGCCGCTGCCGTTCGGCTTCTACGTCCTCATCGGCTGTACGATCGGGGTCGCGGTCCTCGCGACCCTGATCGAGAGCGACCGGGGGGTCCGGACGCCGTGGGGCGCCGTGCTCCTTGGCGCGTTCGGCCTCGCGGTCGTCGGCATCTACGCCGCGCTCTACCTGTCCTGGACCCCGGTCGGCGCCAATTCTGTCGACGGCATCCAGGGGCGCTACTTCCTGCCGGCCGCGAGCCTGCTGGCGCTGGCGGTGCCCTCCCTCGGATCCCCGGTCGTGCGACGGCAATGGGGCGCTGGCCGGGACGGCAGCTCGATCCGCCCCGCCGTCTGGTTGGCGCTGTTCGCGCTGACGGCGGCAAGCGATCTATGGCTGCCACACGTCGTCTTCGTCCGCTACTTCGGGTAGGCCGCGCCTCGCGGCCAGGGCATCGGCCGGGCCATGCCTCATCCCACGAAGTAGAATGCCATGGCGAGCAGCACATAGACGCCGACCAGCAGCAAACCCTCGAACCAGGTGGTCTCGCCGTCGGCCGCGACGCTGTGCACGATCAGCGCCGTGGCCCCGAAGGCGAAGAGGTCGAGGGGGCTCGAAAAGACCAGCGTCATGGGCTTGCCGATCAGCCAGCCCAGCACCGTGAGCAGCGGTGCCACCACCAGGGCGATCTGGATGGCCGAGCCGAGGCAGATCTCCATGACCAGCCCCATCTTGTCCTTGGCGGCGAAGATCACGGCCGCGAAGAGGTCGGCCGAGGTACCGACCAGCGCCAGAACCACGATGCCGAGGAAGAGCGGCGACAGGTGCAGCGTGCCGGCCGTGGCCTCGAGCGCAGCCGAGACCAGTTCGGCCTCGAAGGCGATCGCCACGGTTCCGGCGACCAGGATGCCGATCGGCCGGACCAGCCCGCCCGTGGGCTCGTCCTTGCTGCGGCGCGGCTGCTCCCCGGAGAACACGTCGCGGTGGGTGATCAGCGTATAGACGAGGTTGCCGGCGTAGAGCACCAGCAACACCGCCGAGACGCCGAGGCTGAGCTCTTCGTCGCTCAAGCCGACATCCACGGCGCCGCCCTTGAGGTGCATCGCCCGGTCGAAGACCGCGGGCAGCAGCAGCGCGATGAGCAGCAACACCAGCATGCTCGACAAAAGGCCGGCCCGCTCGCGCCGGAACACCTGTTTGGGCCGGTTGAACCCGCCGACCAGGATGGCAACGCCGAGGCCGAGGAGCGCGGTTCCGATGATCGAACCCGTGACCTGGGCCTTCACCACCTCCGCATGGCCCTCCATCAGCACGAAGACCGCAAGGATCAGTTCGGCGATGGAGCCGAAGCTGATGTTGAGCAGGCCGCCGATCGCCGGGCCGGCCTGCTCGGCCACATCCTCCGTTGCGTTGCCGATCCAATAGGCCAGGACCGCCACGCCGCAGGCCGCGGTGATGAAGATCCACATCGGCGAGGCCGCGACAGCATATTTCAGGATGGCGGAAAGCGGAACGAAGCCGAGGAGCAGGACGGACAGCATGGGAACCCGTGATCGGTG
>CAXSEU010000335.1:0-1129 GCA_964236485.1 uncultured Lichenihabitans sp.
CAGGCGTCGTTCGCGGTGATCAGGCACGCGAGGTTGCCCTGAGGCGTGGCGCCCGCCAAGGCGGCGGCGAGGTTCTCCCGCGCCACCTCGGGGTCGAGCAGGCCCGTGAGCAAAGCCGCGTAGAGCTGATCGTTGAGCCAGATCCCGAAACCGCCGAACTTCGATTGGTTCCAGTTGCGGCTGATCGACGTATAGGGCCGCGCGTTCGCCTCGTCCCAGACGGTATTCCACGCCATAACGTCGCGGATGGCGTCGAGTGCGCCGCTGGAGGGACCGGCCTGCAGAGGCGAAATCAGGGGCACGGGCGCGATCAAGAGTTCACGAGCGCGTGTCACCGCGAGATCGGCCCGGTCTGCCACCGCCGCCGCAAAGCGGCCGTGGCGGGTCATTTCCAGGTTGTAGCGCAGGGTGGCGACGGGAGCGGCGTCCGAGCGCGATCCGAGGTGAAAGTAGCCATGCGCCTCGTAGTCTGCCGCAGCGGCCTCGACCGTGGGATGGCCCGTGACCTGAACCGGCGGCTCGGCGCCGAGCAGCGCCACGTGGCGCGTCCCCACCTTGACGATGGCGGCACCCGAGGCTGCGTCGAACCGCGCGATCGCACCGTCCTCGGCCGACAGGCACAGGTTCACCCAGAAGCGCAGGCCCCATTCTCCCAGAGCTTCCGCGCGCCAGGACCCGACCACGCCGAAGGGGTCGATCTTGTCGTAGACCCATGCGAGCCGCGTGCCGGCATGGTCGAGGTCCAGCGTGACGCGACTTGCGTCGAGGGCATGGGCGCCGAGCCTGACGCCCGCGCCCGGCCGGAAGAGCGTGGCCTTGCCGCTGCTCCCCGCATATGCCACCGGCGTGATCCTGACGCCGAGCGGCAGGAACACCATTTCGGCGGGCAGGTTCGACCAGGTGAACCAAGCCCGCTCGAGGGGGATCGTGACGTGCCGCAACATCTCTACCCCGTTCAATCGTCCAGCGGGATCGTGTGCGATGGTGACCAGAACAGACGGACGGCCCTGCCCTCCGGCAGATCGACCACCTCGCGGTTTTGCGCAAACACCTTGATGTCGGCGCCGTCCGGCCCGGGGCGGAGGCCGTGGCGCCACCGCCGCGGCCCTTCGACGCGTTCTGGCGCGAC
>CAXSEU010000335.1:1139-4369 GCA_964236485.1 uncultured Lichenihabitans sp.
CGTCCGGCCCGGTCATCAGGTATGTCGAGGTCGCGCCCGCATAGATGGTCTGCCGCAACACCGCCTCGATGCTGTTGAGCTTGGCCGGATCGCCACCCGCGGCACCGATGCTCATCTTCTCGGGTCGTACCGCCACCGTTGCCGAGCTGCCGGTCGCCGGCAGCGGCCCCGCGGTTCGGACGAGGTGACCCCCGACGTCCAGCCCCTCGGGCACGACCCGGCCGGTCAGGAAATTGGCGTCGCCGAGGAAGGAGGCCGCGAAGCGCGTGCGCGGGTGCTCGTAGATCGTCGCCGGCGCGCCTTGCTGGATGATCGTACCGCGATCGAGGATGGCGACGCTGTCCGAGAGGGTCAGCGCCTCCTCCTGGTCATGCGTCACGAAGATGGTCGTGAGGCCGCTGTCGCGCTGGATGCGGCGGAGTTCCACCTGCATCTCCTGCCGCAAGCGGCGGTCGAGCGCGGAGAGCGGCTCATCGAGCAACAGAACCTTCGGCTTCGTCACGATCGCGCGGGCCAGGGCGACGCGCTGCTGCTGACCGCCGGAGAGTTCCTTCGGCCGCCGCTTGCCGAACCCTTCGAGCCGGACGAGATCCAGCACGCGGGCGACTTCCCGCCGCGCCGCTTGACCTCGGATGCCGCGGCGGTTGAGGCCGTAGGCGATGTTCTCCGCCACGCTCATGTGAGGGAAGAGCGCGTAGGACTGAAAGACCATGCCGATGTTGCGCTTCCACAGCGGCTCCGCCGTCACGTCGCCGCCACCGATCCGGACGGTTCCTCGGTCGGGCGCCACGAAGCCGCCGATGATGCGCAGCAGCGTCGTCTTGCCCGACCCCGATGGGCCCAGGAGGCTCGTGAAGCGGCCTTCGTCGAAGGCGACGCTGACGTGGTCGAGCACCATCGTCGTCCCGAAAGCCTTCGAAACGTCCAGGACTTCAACGCCGCTCAAGCTGCCCCCCGGGTTTGGCGAGGAGGGCGAAGAGGAGCACCAGGATGATCGACACGCCGAGAAGAATGGTCGAGACGGCGTTGATCTCCGGCGTGAATCCCTTGCGGATGGAGGAATAGATTTCGACCGGCAGCGTGCTGACACCAGGAGTCGCCAGAAAATACGACACCACGAACTGGTCGAGCGAGACCGCGAAGGCGAACAGCGCTGCCGCCACCATGCTGGGCGCCAGCAGGGGCAGTGTGATGGCCAGGAACGCGTGGACCGGCGTCGAGCCGAGGCTCATGGCAGCCTCTTCGAGGTCGGCCCGCAAGGTCCTCAGTCCGGTGCCGACGACGAGCACCACATAGGGGATCGCCAGGGCCACGTGGCCGATGATCATGGCATGAAGGCCGCGCCCGATTCCAGTCCAGTAGAAGAACACCAGCATGGCGGTCCCGGTGATCAGCCATGGAATGGCGATGGGGGGCAGCAACAGCACCCGCAACAGGGTTCGGCCCCGAAACGACCGGCGCTCCAGCGCCAGGGCCGCGAGCGTCCCGATGGCGGTCGCGACGACAGCCGTGACGACGGCGAGCGACAGGCTGTTGCGGCTGGCACCGAGCAGTCTGTCGTTGCCGCCAAGCGCGACGAACCAGTGCAAGGTCGGTACGAGCGGCAGCGTGTAGAGTTCCGAGGCGTTGAAGGCCATCGCCACCATCAGTCCGATCGGCAGGTAGAGGAAGGCGACGACCAGCAGCAGGATGCCCCGACCCGCGAGGATCATGCCACGAGCCTTTGTCGCAGCACGCCCGAAAAAGCGCCGAAGATCGCCAGCACGACGGCGAGCATCATGAACGACAGGGCAGCGCCGAGCGGCCAGTTGAAGGCCTGGGTGAACTGGTCTTCGATCACGGTGCCCATCGTGACGCCCGCGCGCCCGCCGAGGATGCGCGGCTCCATGAAGCTGCCGATCACCGGCACGAAGATCAGGATCGACCCCGATACGAGGCCCGGCGTCGCCAGCGGCAGGATGACGGTCCAGAACACCACGAAGGAGCGGCCCCCGAGGCTGCGGGCAGCGTCGATGATCGCGTCGTCGATCCCGGCGACGGCCAGGTAGCAGGTGAGGATCATGTAGGGCAGGTAGGCGTGGACGAGACCGATCACGATGGCTGGAAAACTGTAGAGGATCGACACGGGTCCCGCCGAGGGGACGACGAGATGCACGGCCTGGTCGAGAAGACCGCCTTCCCGCAGCACCATGGTCCAGGAGAAGATACGCACGAGGCCATTGGTCCAGAACGGGAGGATGACGAGCAGGAACAGGACCTGGCGCATGCGGCCCCGTGTGGCGCGCGCCAGCGCCAGGGCGGCCGGCAGACCGATCAGGGCGCAAAGGCCGGTGGTCCAGAAGCCGAGCGTCAGCGAGTCCCAGGCGACGGCGACGAGGTACGGACGTTTCGTGAAGGCTGCATAGTGCCGGAGCGTGAACGCCAAGGGCTTGTTGCCGAAGGGCGTCGCGACCAGGAAGCTGAACGCCAGCATGGCGCAGAGCGGCAGGAACACCGCCACGAGCAGCCAGCCATAGGCCGGCAGGAGCAACGCCGCCGTGGCGAAGGACGGCCTGGCGATCCTCTTCTGCAACCGGCGGAGGGCCGTCATGACCTTCGCGGGCGCGGTTCACCCCTCATCCGCCCGTCGCCGAGCGACGGGCACCTTCTCCCGCAGGGGGAGAAGGACGGTGCCCCTTCTCCCCTTGCGGGAGAAGGTGGCGCGAAGCGCCGGATGAGGGGTGCGAGGCGGCGAAACGAGGCTATTCTTGCCGGGCCACTCAGACGAGGCAAACGACCGTGAACCATCGTCCCGTCCACCCGACGACACGACGCTTCGCCCGAAGCCTGCGCGCCGGCCAGACCGACGCCGAGCGCAAGCTGTGGCTGATCCTCCGGAGTCGTCGTCTGGCCGACCTGAAGTGGCGGCGCCAAGTGCCGATCGGACCCTACATCGTCGACTTCGTCTGCTTGCAAGCTCGGATCGTGGTGGAGTGCGACGGTTCGCAACACGCGGGCAGCCTTCGTGATGAAAAGAGGGATGCCTGGCTCGAACGTGAAGGCTTCGTCGTCTTGCGATTTTGGAACCACGAGATCCTGCAGACACCCGGCGTGGTGACCGACACCATTCGGGCGCGCGCGGGTCTGCCGGTGTGACATACCCCCTTGCGGCCGCCGCGGTTCACCCCTCATCCGCCTGCCGCGCAGGCACCTTCTCCCGCAAGGGGAGAAGGACGGTGCCCCTTCTCCCC
>CAXSEU010000336.1:0-4339 GCA_964236485.1 uncultured Lichenihabitans sp.
CGGCACGTTGGCCTTCTTGGCCGCCGCGGCAGCCTGGGCGTCGGGACGTCCGCTGGTGGTCTCGCCGTCGCTCATCAACACGATGCGGGCGGGCACCTTCTTGCCGTCGGCGGCCTTGGGCGCGGTCTTGATGGCGTCGAGCGATGCGTAGATGGCCTCGCCGATGGCCGCCTTGGCGACGCGGACACGGTGCGGGTCCTGCTCCGGTCGCGTGCCGATCTTCATCTTGACCTGCCGGCACCCATCGCGCTCGACCCAACCCGACAGCTGCTCCCGGAGCCGGTCGTCCGTGTAGGTCGTGAACCCGCCGGAACCATAGATCGGCACGGCATCGCGCGCCCGTCCGAGCAGCAGCGCGAGCGGCAGGCCGAGGAGCTTCGCCTTGAGGTCCCACAAGGCCGAGTCCACGGCCGAAATGGCCGTCGCGGCCAGGCCTTCGCGCCCGAGGTTGCGCACCGCGTGCTGCATGGCGGCCCAGGCCTCGGGTGGATCCAGCGCATCGATGCCTTCGACGGCCTTTGTCAAGGCGCCCGAGATCAGCCCGACGATCGAGGCATCCGAATAGGTATAGCCGAGGCCGGTTCGGCCGCCACCCTCGATCTCCACCAGCACCAGCGTGGTAGCCGTCCAGGCGAAGGTGCCGTCCGCCTCCGGCGCGTCGGTCGGGATCTTGTAGGCTCTCGCTCGGATCGCCCCGATCGGAGCTTGGGACTTTTCCATCGGTGCGACCTCGAACCTTATGTCGCCTGCAAGGGATGGACCTCAGTCGACAGGGGCGGATCGGAGAGCTGCCGCGCTCTCCGATCCCGCGAACAGCGTTATGCGGCCCGCATCTCCTCTACCAGCCGGGCGACGCAGGTGTCGAGCGACGCCCGCCATTGGGGCAGGCGAATGCCATAGACCCGTGCGAGCTTGCCGCCGTCGAGCCGCGAATTTGCGGGCCGGCGTGCCGGCGTGGGATATTCGGCCGTGGTGATGCGCTTGACCCTGGCCGACGGACCCCCGAGGGATGCCGAGGTCTCGAACACCGCTTCGGCCACCTCGGCCCAGACGGCGTCGCCCTGGGCCGCCATGTTGAAGACCCCGTGCAGCGCCGGGTCGTCCGGCCGCGCCGCCAGGGTTTCGGCGGCCCTCACGATCGTCCCGGCGATGTCGAGCGCGGAGGTCGGGCAGCCCCGCTGGTCCGCCACGACGCCGACCTCGGGACGGGTGGCGGCGAGCCGCAGCATGGTGCGGACGAAATTGTTGCCGAACGGGGCGTAGACCCACGCGGTGCGCAAGATGGCATGCGCCGGGTTCTCCCGCGCCACCGCCGCCTCGCCCGCGAGCTTGGTCGCGCCGTAAACCCCGAGCGGCCCCACGGGGTCGACCTCCGTGTAGGCGGAGGCCTTCGCGCCGTCGAACACGTAGTCGGTCGAGATCTGGATGATCGGGACGCCCAGCCGCCGTGCCGCGCGGGCGACCGCGCCGGCCCCGATCGCGTTGACGGCGCGAGCGGCCTCGGGCTCGGTTTCGGCCTTGTCGACCGCCGTATGGGCGGCGGCGTTGACGACGATGTCAGCCCGCGCGGCCGCGAGCGCCGGCAGGATCGTATCCGGCAGGGCGAGGTCGAGCGTCGGCCGACCCAGGGCCACGATGTCGACCCCGCGCGCGGCGCCGAGCTCGAGGAGGGCGCGGGCGACCTGGCCGGTCTTGCCGGTGACGGCGATCCGCATGGCCGGTCAGTCTTTCTTTTGGAGGCCCAGCCGCTCGCCGGCATAGACCTTCTCGCGCAGGGGCCTCCACCACCAGTCGTTGTCGAGGTACCAGCGCACGGTGCGGCGTATGCCGGTCTCGAAGGTCTCTCGCGCCCGCCAGCCGAGTTCGGTTTCGAGCTTGCCGGCGTCGATGGCGTAGCGGTGGTCGTGGCCGGGCCGGTCGGTGACGAAGCGGATCAGCTCTCGACGGGGTTGCGAGGCGGGGACGAGGTCGTCCAGCACGTCGCAGATCGTCTCGACGACGCCGAGGTTGGTCCGCTCGTTGCGGCCGCCGACGTTGTAGGTTTCGCCCACCCGGCCTTGGCTGACGATGGTCCAGAGCGCCCGGGCGTGATCCTCGACGAAGAGCCAGTCGCGGACGTTGTCGCCTCGGCCGTAGACGGGCAGCGGCTTACCCTCGAGCGCGTTGAGGACCACCAGCGGGATCAACTTTTCGGGGAAGTGGAACGGCCCGTAGTTGTTGGAGCAATTGGAGATCACGACCGGCAGGCCGTAGGTGCGGCCCCAGGCTTTGGCCAGATGATCGGAAGCAGCCTTGCTGGCCGAGTAGGGGGAGGAGGGATCGTAGGGCGTCGTCTCGGTGAACAGTCCTTCGGACCCGAGCGACCCATAGACCTCGTCGGTCGAGACATGCAGGAAGCGGAAGGCGTCCCTGTCGGGTCCGTCGAGCCCCGACCAGTAGGCCCGTGCCGCCTCGAGCAGCGCGAAGGTGCCGACGATGTTGGTGACGATGAAGTCCTGCGCGCCGGTGATCGACCGATCGACGTGGCTCTCGGCCGCGAGATGCATCACGGCCTGCGGCCGGAAGCTCGCGAAGACGCGCGCCATGGCGGCGTGATCGGCGATGTCGGCTCGCTCGAACCTGTAGTTCGGCAGGTTCGAGACCGCTCGCAGCGAATCGAGATTGCCCGCATAGGTGAGCTTGTCGATGTTGAGCACATCGGCGCCCACCTCGCCGACGAGGAGACGGACCGTGGCCGAGCCGATGAAGCCGGCGCCGCCGGTCACGAGGACACGCGTCACGGCGCATCTCCGGCGCGCCAGGTGAAGATGGGCGCAAGATCGGCGAGTCGGGGCTGCCTCCGGTCTTTGTCCGACAGCACCGCGGCACCGGGCGCAACCGGCCAGTCGATGCGGAGGGCGGGGTCGTCCCAGGCGATGCCGCCGTCGTCGGCGGCGCTGTAGAAATTCGTCACCTTGTAGGCGATGACGGAGTCCGGCTCGGTGGTGCAATAACCGTGGGCGAAGCCCGGCGGAACCCAGAGCTGGTCGCCGTTCTCCGCGGTCAGCAGCGCCGAGACATGGCGGCCGAAGGTGGGGGAGCCATGGCGGATATCGACCGCGACGTCGAAGATGGCGCCCTTGACGGCCCGCAGCAGCTTGCCCTGCGCGTTCGGGTGGCGCTGGAAATGCAGCCCCCGGATCGTGCTGGACGTCGCGGACAGCGCCTCGTTGTCCTGCACGAAGTCCGCCGCCGCGACATGCTGGCGGAACAGTTTCGCGTTGAAGGTCTCGACGAAATAGCCCCGCGCATCGCCGTGCTTCTTCGGCCGCAGAAGGACGACGTCCGGGATGTCTAACCTGGTGACCTGCATCGCGAGCCTTCCTGTCGGGCGCCGGATTAGCGTTACACCCGCGATGGCGTCAATGTCGTGAAGAGCACGACCCTCGATCGTCATGGTCCTGTCATGGGGCGAGGGCGATGATTCCCTCTCCTCCGAAGGAACCCGCCGGTGAATCGCGCCCTGAAGATCAACCCGGACCCGCTGGGCCCGCCCCCACCTCTGGTGTCCTCTTTGATCGCGGCCATGCCCGAAGCCGTTCTGGTGGTCAGCGGCGAGGCCCGGGTGATTGCCGCCAACGGGCCGGCGCGCGGCCTGCTGCCGGCTCTGCGGCTCGACGGACCTCTGGCGCTGGCGCTGCGCGACCCCGACGTTCTCGATGCCATCCGCCGCGTCTTCGTCTCGGGCGAGATGGAGGCCGTGACCTGGCGCGACCGGGTGCCGGTGGAGCGTTCCTTCGAGGTCACGGTGGCACCCCTCGACGGGCTACGCGACGACCGGGCCATCGTGATCACGCTGCGCGACCTGACCGAGGCGCGCCGCGTCGATCGGATGCGGGCTGATTTCGTGGCCAATGCCAGCCATGAGTTGCGCACGCCGCTGGCCTCGCTGCTCGGCTTCGTCGAGACGCTGCAGGGCCCGGCGCGCGACGACGCCCCGGCGCGGGAGAAATTCCTCGCCATCATGGCCGAACAGGCGCGCCGCATGGCGCGCCTTGTCGACGATCTCCTGTCGCTGTCACGGATCGAGCAGAACCTGCATCTGAGGCCCGAGGGGGCGGTCGACCTCGGCCTCGTCGTCCGGCACACGGTCGACACGCTGGCTCCCCTGGTGCAGGAGAGCGGCGTCGACCTCCGGCTCGCCGTCCCGGAAGCCGTCATCGTCATCGGCGACCGGGATGAACTCGTCAGGGTCGCCGAGAACCTCATCGAAAACGCGATAAAATACGGCTGCGGCGAACGGGCATCGGCCGACGGACAGGCGAGGGAACGGGTCGAGATCTCGGTGTCAGGCCCGACC
>CAXSEU010000337.1:0-4331 GCA_964236485.1 uncultured Lichenihabitans sp.
GGACCCTCGGGGTCAACAAGTTCGACTGGAGTGTCCTGGTCCGTGCCGAGGAGGCGGAGGTCGCGCGGCTCTCGGACCTTTACCGCGCCAACCTCGAGCGCGTCGGCGTCGGCATCGCCGAGACCCGTGCGCGCGTCGAGGGGCCGCACCACGTGGTGTTGGCGGACGGCCGGCGAATCGAAGCCGGGCACATCCTGGTGGCGACAGGGTCGAAGCCCGAACTCCACCCCAGCATCCCGGGTCTCGAATTCACCATAACGTCCAACGAAATCTTCGACCTGCCGGATTTTCCGCGACGCCTGCTCATCGTCGGCTCCGGCTACATCGCGGTCGAGTTCGCCTCCATCTTCGCCCGGCTCGGAGCCGAAGTGGTGCTTGTCTTCCGCAGCGACAAGGTTCTGAAGGGGTTCGACGAGGACATGCGCGACGCGCTGACCCACGCCCTCGCGGACATCGGCGTCAAGGCGCTGCCCAAGACCCTCCCGGCCGCCATCACGTGGAACGGCCGGGCGGAGGTCACCTTCACGGACGGCGAGGTGATGATGTTCGACCAGGTGCTGATGGCGACCGGACGGCGACCGGTGACCCGCAACCTCGGCCTCGAGGGCTGCGGCGTCGCACTGGACGCCGCCGGCGCCGTCGTGGTCGACGCCTTCCATCGCAGCACGGTCGACAGCATTCACGCCGTGGGCGACGTGACCGATCGCATCAACCTCACGCCCGTGGCCGTGAGGGAGGGCCACGCCCTGGCGGACACGCTGTTCGGTGGCCGACCGACCGGCGTATCGCATGACAATGTCGCCTCGGCGGTCTTCTCGACCCCCGAGATCGGTTCGGTCGGACTGACCGAGGACGCGGCTCGGCTTCGACTGGATCTCGTCGACATATACAAGGCGTCGTTCCGTCCCCTGAAGGCGACGTTGTCGGGCAGGATGGAGAAGACGATCATCAAGCTCGTCGTCGACGGCCGGACGGACCGTGTGGTCGGCGTGCATGTGTTCGGGCATGAGGCGGGTGAAATGATCCAGCTCGTCGCCATCGCGCTGCAGATGAGTGCCACCAAAGCAGACTTCGACGCCACCATGGCGGTCCATCCGACCGCCTCGGAGGAATTCGTCACGCTGCGTACCCGCACCTCGCGCCACGTGCGAGCGGTCGGCTCTCCCGCGGCCTGAGCCGCCTCGCTTCCTAAGACAGGCCCGGTTCCGCCTTCCTCAATCGGCTCAAGCCCCGCGGTGCGGCCGCCCTGTCGCGGACCGCGATGCGCCAGAGCGCGAAGGCCGCCAGGGCGACGTGAATCACCCCATTCTGAGCGAAGAGGGCCGCCGCGCCGAAGCGGGTCATCAACGTCGAGGCGAAAAGCGGCGCCACGATCGCGCCGAAGCAGTAGAGGAACAGCATCCCGGCCGAGACCGTGACGGCATGGTCGGGCCCGGCCCGATCGTTCGCGAGGGAGACGGCCAGCATGTAGAGAACCATGGTGGTTGCACCCACCGCGAGGCCGAGTCCGGCCAGGACATGGAACGGATAGGAACCCGCGCCCGCCAGCAGCGCTTCGGCCAGCGCCCCGACCCCGGCGAATACGATCACGACCTTGCGGCGATCCATCCTGTCCGACAGCTTGCCTACCGGGTAGATCGATACGGCAGTCCCCAAGATGACCATGGTGATGAAGGTCGCCACCTGTCCTGGCGACAGACCCAGGCCGAGGCCATAGACCGGAGCCAAAGACCAGAAGCTGCCGTTGGCACAGCCGATGAGCAGGGCCGAAACCGCCGCCACCGGCGCCGTGCGCATGAGCCAGGGCAGGCGCAAAGTGACGGTTCGCGGGCGAGGCGGCGGTTCGGCCTTGGTGAAGGCCATCGGCAGCATGGCAAGCGCGTAGAAGCCGGCGCTGATCGAGAACAGCGTCGACGAGCGCGGATCGAACAGACCAAGCAACTGCTGGCCGCCCGCCGTCCCGGCATAGGTGACGATCTGATAGAGGGCATAGACACGGGCCCGGTTGGAATTATCGGACTTGTCGCTTAGCCAAGCCTCGATCACCGCGTAGAAGCCTGAGAAGACGAAGCCGATGGCGTAGCGCAAACCCACCCAGACGACGGCATTGTCGGTCTCGGGAAACGCCAGCGTGACGACCACGGCCAGGGCCACGAAGGCCGAAAAGGCTCGAATATACCCGGCCCGGCAGATCAGGGCCGGCGAGGCCAGGGTACCCGCCAGCATCCCGGCGAAATAGGCCGAGCCCAGAAGACCGATCGAGACGTCGCTGAAGCCGTGCAGCTTGCTCTGCATCGGCACCAGGGTGTTGAGCAGACCGTTCCCCGCGATCAACAGCAGGACGGAATTCAGCAAGGCTGAAATGGACGATGCGGTTGGCATGGGCCTGTGGGCAACGGACGGGAGGCGGCACGTGTACGTTCGTGGCGGTCTCCGGCCACAGGCGTCGGCCCCTGTTACACCCGACAAGAAGGCGAAAACATGGAGCGGGCGACGCAGGTCAGGCGCGTTCGATCAATATGCGTCGGCGTTGCATGGAGGACGCGACGCGCTTGGCCCGTGTCCTCCGCCACGGCCCACGTGAAAGCCTTCGGATGTTTCCATTCGCCGGCGGCGCTGACACGGCGGGCACCGCGAGGCGCGTGGTCTTCGCATCTTTGTGACGCCCGTCGAGGTTGAGCGTGGCCCGACCACCGGCGCATCATGCCAGCCCCGAGGAAGTCATGCTGTCGCCGCATCGGCCAGTGCCTAGAGGCGGGCAGGTGCAAGGGCCATCCGGACCCTTCACTTCCAAGACCGCCTTACGTCCTCTAAAGGCAGGCCAACCGCTGGAGACCGACTCGTGGGCCGCATCGTTCAACCATGCACTGCAAGAAGCGCGGCGCGATGAGCCAAGGGACGGAGGTGGCCCGGGGAGGATCGGCTTTTCTCGCCGGCGGCGGACCGGTCGGGGAGCTTCTGAGGAACGTCGACTGGGCGACCACGCCGGTCGGCGACACGGACGGCTGGCCGTTGCCGCTCAAGACGCTCGTTCGATTGATGCTCGCGGCCAATCAGCCGATGTTCATCGCCTGGGGGCAGGAGGGCACGCTGCTCTACAACGATGACTACGCTCCATTGTTGGCCGAGCGCCACCCGGCCGCCCTTGGCCGGACATTTCTCGATGTCTGGTCGGAAGTTCGGGGCGAACTGACGCCATTGTTCGATCGGGTGTTCGCTGGCGAGGCGGTCCACATGGACGACCTCGAACTGAGGCTCGTCCGGCGAGGTCGACCGGAACAAGCGCATTTCGCTTTTTCATACACGCCCATCCACGATGAAGAAGGGCTCGTCGCCGGCTTGTTTTGCGCCTGCACGGAGATCACGGACCGCGTGCTGGCAGACCGGCGCCACGCCTTCATCGCCGATCTGAGCCAGAGGCTTTTTGGTGTCGGCGACGCTCGCGCCGTGATGGCGACGACGGTGGAGATGCTCGGCCGCCATCTTCGCGCCCAGCGCGTCGGCTATGGTCAGGTCCACCCGGATGATCGGACCGTGGTGCTCGAGTCCTGTTTCGCTGACGGCGTCGTGCCGCTTACCGGACCCTATAGCCTCGATGACTTTGGCCCTGAAGCCATGGCGCGTCAGAGGGCCGGCTTCACGGAGACCTGTGACGATGTCGCTCTGGATCCTGGCCAGGACGTCGCGACCTGGGCAGCGATCGAGACGCGTGCTTTCGCCTCGGTGCCGCTCGTGCGGGCGGGTCGGTTCACGGCGTCGCTCTATGTCAACTTCCGCGAGCCGCACGTCTGGTCGCCGCAGGAGGTGGCCCTGGTCGAGGACGTCGCCGTCCGCAGCTGGGCCGCTGTCGAACGAGCACGGGCCGAGGCGGACCTGCGCGCCAGCGAAGCGCGACTGAAGGCGGTGTTCGACGCCGTTCCGGTCGGGATCGTGTTCGCCGAAGCGCCCTCCGGACGGATCACCGAGGGCAACGCCCAAGCGGAGCGCATCTTCGGCCATCCGGTCCTGTCGTCCCCCGACACTGAGCGTTATCGCGACTGGGTGAGCTTCCATGAGGACGGCCGGCAGGTCGAGAGTCACGAATATCCGCTGTACCAGGCGATCCGTGGGGAAGCGGAGAGGCCCACCATGGAAGTGCTCTATCAAAGGGGCGACGGACGCCGGGCGTGGGTCAGGCTCATCGCCGCCGCGGTACGCGGAGAACGCGGGGAGGTCACCAACGCCGTGGTGGCCTCGCCGCTGGCGTGGACCGTCGTCGATGCCTCGCAGGTGGACAACTACATCGCCGCGATGCAGGCAATCGCCCAGATGAAGTGAATTCGCTCTCAACG
>CAXSEU010000338.1:0-2206 GCA_964236485.1 uncultured Lichenihabitans sp.
GGTCGGTGTGATCGATCCGGGCCTGCGCGGCGGCCGCGACCGCCGGCTTGGCCCGGAACGCGACCCCGAGGCCCGCCTCCCCCAGCATCGCAAGATCGTTGGCCCCATCCCCTACGGCGAGAACGTCGCGGGGCGCGAGGCGGAGCGCGGCCCGCAGCTCCAGCAACCTCTGGAGCTTGGCCTCCCGGCCGAGGATCGGTTCGGCAACGGAGCCCACGAGGCGATGCCCCGCCACCAGGAGCGCGTTGGCCCGATGCTCGTCGAAGCCGAGGCGCGCCGCGACGGGTTCGGTGAAGGCCGTGAAGCCGCCCGACACGAGGGCGCAGTAGGTGCCGTGGGCTCGCATGGTCCGAACGCAGGTGGCGCCGCCCGCCGTGACCGTGATCCGTCCGGCGAGCACCTTGTCGATCGCCGAAACCGGCAGTCCCTCGAGCAGCGCCACGCGTTCCCGCAGCGCGGGCTCGAAGGCGATCTCGCCCCGCATGGCCCGCGCGGTGATGGCCGAGACGGGAGCTTTGAGGCCGGCGAGATCGGCCAGTTCGTCGACGCATTCCTGGCCGATCATGGTCGAATCCATGTCGGCCAGGAAAAGCCTCTTGCGCCGCCCCTCGGCGGGCTGAAGGGCGGCATCCACGGCACGCGAGCCGAGGACCTCCGCCAGCCTGGATCGCAGCCCGGCGAGATCCGCCGCATCGTCGACGGCGAAGGGCACATCGACCGCGATCTCCGCCTCCAACCAACGGGGAGCGGCGGACGAGCGCAGGATTTTCCCCAGCTCGGACAAAAACCCGTCGTCGATGGCCGCCTGGCCTTTACGAGCCACGACGGTCGCGACACAAGACAGCGCTTCGGACATCGGCGGTGCGGCACATTGAAGAGACCAGGGGTGCTCCTCATCGCAGGCCCAACCGCGAGCGGCAAGTCCGCCCTGGCGCTTCGGCTCGCGGAACGCGGCGGGGGCACGATCGTCAACGCCGATGCCATGGCGGTCTATCGCGATCTTCGCATCCTCACCGGCCGCCCGACCCCGCTCGAAGAGGACAGGGTTCCGCACCGGCTTTACGGTCACGTGGATGCCGCCGAAGTCTATTCCGTGGGACGCTGGCTCGCCGATGCCGGCGCGGAAATCGGGATCGCCCGCCGGGCTGGTGCCCTCGCGGTGGTGGTCGGCGGCACCGGCCTCTACTGCAAGGCCCTGACTCAAGGTCTGTCGGACATTCCCGCGGTGCCGGCCGAGACACGGGAGCGCCTGCGCGCCGAAGCCGAAGGCGTGAAGGCGGAGGCTCTGCACGCTCGCCTGGCCAGGCGGGATCCCGTGATGGCGGCTCGGTTGAGGCCGACCGACCCGCAACGCATCCTTAGGGCCCTCGAGGTCTACGAGGCGACCGGGCGTTCCCTGGCCTCTTTCCTCGACCACCGCTCGCCGCCGCCACTGGAGGCTGGCTCTTACGCCGGAATCGTGATCGAGCCCGAGCGCGCGGTGCTCAGGGAGGCGATCGACCGTCGCTTCGACAGGATGATGGAAGAGGGCGCGCTCGAAGAAGCGCGGGCGTTCCTGTCCCGCCGCCTCGATCCCGCGCTGCCGGCCATGCGGGCGCTCGGCGTCCCGCCCTTGCTCCGGCACCTGCAAGGCACGTTGCCCTTGCGTGAGGCGGTGGAGCGCGCCAAGGCGCAGACGCGCGCCTATGCCAAGCGGCAGACGACCTTCGCACGGCATCAGCTTTCCGGATTTGCCTGGATTGACCGGACCGAAGCCCTGGAAGCGTCAGGCTGGACCGGAGACCAGCCGTGCTGATCTCCGCGCCGGAGGGGCCGGACCGTCAGGCCAATGCGGGCTTCGCGGCAGGGGCCGCCGCCTTGCTGGTGCGAGGCTTCTTCTTGACCACCGTCGCCGCCTTGGCCGCCTTGGCCGCTTCGGCCGCCTCCCGTTCCGTCTCCTCCTTGGCGAGGCGCAAGGCCTTCAAACGGGCCGTCTTGACGGCTTCGGCCGACTTTGCGACGCGAGCATCGCTCAGCGCCTGTTCGGCTTCCGTCTTGCGGCGCTCCGCGAGGTGGAACTTCGCCTCTGCCTTGGCGCGAATGTCGTGAGATGCACTAGGGCCGGATGCCATGATATTGATCCTTCTCGGCTGAACTCATAGCCCCGGGACGAACCGGCCAGGACATGAACATTGACTCGTCGGAGTATAGGGACTGCCGGAAGGCA
>CAXSEU010000338.1:2216-4269 GCA_964236485.1 uncultured Lichenihabitans sp.
GGTCCGCGAAGCTCGCTCTTTCAAGTTGGCGCCTGCCGGCAACGGCATAATACGCGCTAGAACCTGTCAGACATACGTTCAAGCAGAGCGTCGGCATATGTCTGTGCACAGGCTCGGGTCTTCTAAGCAGGCGCATGTCTGCAACAACAAGACATGCGCTGGCACCCGGCTTTTCTCCTTCTTCGAACTTCGCCGCATCTTCGTGTGGCTGCGACGTTCGCGCGTGAATGGCCCGCCCGAAGGTGCCACCGCCCTCGCGGGAGAGTTGTCTGGCCTTGATGCGAAGCACCGCATCAAGACGAAAAAAAGGGCCGGAATATCTTCCAGCCCTTCGGAACGCCAATTGATCGAAACGCAAGCGCTCGTCGCTCAGCGTCAAAGCGGAAGAACGATCAGCCGACAGCCTTGAGCTGGTCGGCGGACTTCTTGCCCGTGCGACGGTCAGCCGTCAGCTCGAAGCTGACCTTCTGGCCTTCGTGCAGGTCGTTCATACCAGCGCGTTCGACGGCGCTGATGTGGACGAAAACGTCGGCGCCGCCGTCGTCCGGCTGGATGAATCCGAAGCCCTTGCTTCCGTTAAACCACTTGACGGTACCAATAGTCATGACAGACCTATCAACGTAAAGAGGCCGTAGTCACGCGAGCGTAACACGGCAGGAGTTCGACTGATAGAAAGAGGTCGTTAGCAAGCCCATGCTCGTTCGATGCGCGGGGCCAAGTCGTTCAGCCTAAAATTCGTGATTTGAAGGTGGTGATTTTTTGGAGAATGTCAAGGTGGTATGCGCTTCCAAGCCCTGACGGGTACGCTACCCTTCCGCCGCCATCGCCTGCCGCTTGGCCTTGCGGGCCGAGGCGCGGGCGCCGTCGCTGACGTTGAACATCTCGAGGCTGTCCAGTTCGTCGTCGGGAACCGGGGTCAGGGCGAGATCCATGTAGCGCCGGCGCTCGGGGTCGGCCTTGATGGCGCGACGAACCTTGCTCATGCGCCAGATCATCCTGCTGACGGCGACGTGCTTCATGACGACGTCCAGCGCATAGCGGGGATAGAAGGTCAGCGGATTCTCGATCGGGAAGCCCGGCCGCCGGTCGGTTCGCACCTTGCGGCGAAGATAGCCGCCTTCGAGCGGATGGATCTTCTCGATCGAGACGCAGCCGTAGAACCACAGCAGCATGAACATCATCCGGCCCGGACTGATGGAAACCGCCGCGGCCCGCCGCATCACGGTCTCCATGTGCTCGGGCGTATAATAGGTGTCCCACGCCAGCCGGTAGGCCCGCTCCCAATCGGCCTTCGACATCGTCGCGTGGCCGGTGGTGACATGTTCGAGGTCGTATTTGTTCATGTCCGGGTCCATCGGTACGCCGGAGAGTGTCAGCTTCTTGTGGTCTTCTGAGCCCGGCAGGGGCGTCAGGCAGAAGAATTCCAGGAGGTCGAGGGGCAACTCGCGCTGGATGATCTTGATGTCGCGCACGATGGTCTCGGGCGTATCGTTGGGGAAGCCGAGGATGTAGCCCGCATAGGTGAAGCAGCCGACGGCCTTCCACTGCAGCAGCATGGTGCGGTATTCGGCAATGCGGTTCTGCTTCTTCTTGGCGCCGACCAGCGATTCGGGATTGATGTTCTCGAGACCGATGAAGACCTGGGTGACGCCGGCGCGCGCCGCCTTCTCGATGAAGCGCGGGATGCGGTGACACAAGGTGTCGACCTGGATGATGCAGTGGAAGCGCAGTCCTTCCGTCTCGTGCATGTCGATCATGCGGTCGAACATCGGCTCCCAGTTGCGGTTACGCGCCAGGTTGTCGTCCGTGATGAAGAAGTGGTTGACGCCCTGCTCGAGGTTGGTGCGGATGATCTGTTCGACGTCGTCGGGCGTCCGAAAGCGCGACTTGCGCCCCTGGACGTTGATGATGGTGCAGAAGGAACATTGGAACGGGCAGCCGCGCCCGGCGTCGAAGCTGGATTGCCGGCCGCCGGTGCGCTTGATCCGCGCCGCGGGGAGCAGCGGCGGCGGCAGGTTTTCGAGGCCCGGCAAGTCGGACATGAAGTTGTAGA
>CAXSEU010000339.1:0-4267 GCA_964236485.1 uncultured Lichenihabitans sp.
GCTGATCTATGGCGCGCTCCTGACCTGGGCCTTCATCTGCCTCTTCCCGATCTATTGGACGGTGACGACCTCGTTCAAGGTGGCGGTCGACGTGACCCAGGGCCACCTCGTGCCGTGGCTCGATTTCCGGCCGGACTGGAAGGGCTGGCGCTCGCTCGGCCTGTCGCCCGATACGATCGGCAACGTGTCGACCGTGCGCGACGAATTCATGTCCCGACTCGGCAACAGCGTCGTGGCCTCACTCGGAGCCTCGCTGCTGGCGGTGGCGATCGGCTCGCTGGCGGCCTATGGCCTGACGCGCTTCCGCTACAAGTACGGGCCGTGGCAGAACAAGGACATCTCGTTCTTCTTCCTGTCGCAACTGATCCTGCCGCCCGTGGTCTTGGCGCTGCCGTTCCTGATCCTCTACAAGGAACTCGCCCTGCTCGACACCAAGGTCGGCCTCGTCCTCGTCTATACCCTGAGCGTGCTGCCGATCGTCATCTGGATCATGCGGGACCAGTTCGCCGCCATTCCGGTCGAACTCGAACAGGCGGCCCGGGTCGACGGCGCCTCGGTCTGGGGCGCTTTCCTGATGATCGTGCTGCCGATCGCGCTGCCCGGCATGGTGGCGGCCCTGGTGCTCTCGATCGTGCTCTGCTGGAACGAGTATTTCTTCGCCGCCCTGCTGACCAGCACGGACGCCAAGACCCTGCCCGTCATGGTGGCGAGCCAGACCGGCTCGCAGGGCATCAACTGGTGGTCGATGGCGGCCCTCTCGACCGCCGCCATCGCGCCGCTGGTCGTCGTCGGCGTGCTGCTGGAGCGCTACATCGTCAAGGGATTGACGGCCGGCGCGGTGAAATAGGCCCGGTTCCCCCCTCATCCGCTCCTTCGAACCACCTTCTCGCCTTGCGGGAGAAGGTGCCTCGTCGAAGGCGGGGCGGATGAGGGGTCGCGGCTATTCCGATCCCACGACCTCCGCCGCCGCCTCGTTCGCCGCGCGCAGCGCCGGTTCGATGCCAAAACCTGCGGCGAGCCGCGCTGCCAGCGTCCCCACGAAGGCGTCCCCCGCCCCATGGGTCGAGACCACGCGCACCCGCACGGCTTCGATGACCGTGCGCGTGCCATTGCGGTCCGCATAGGCGAGCCCCTCCCCGCCGGCCGTCACGGCAACGGCGCGGAACCGATCGAGCAACGCCACGGCGGCGCCCAGCGCCTGCTCGCGGGTGTCGACCGTGCCGACGCCCAGCATCTCGGCCTCGACCGCGTTGACGACGAGGAGGTCGACGAGCGGCGGCAGGTCGGCGGACGGCGGACGAACGGGCGCCGCGTTGAGGATGACGAAGCCGCCTGCCGCCGCCGCCCGCCGAGCCGCCGCCACATTGGCGGCCTCCGGTATCTCGTTCTGCAGCACCAGGACCCTGGCTTTGCCGATCAGCTCCCCGGCCCTTGTGACGGCCGTCTCGTCGAGCGCCAGATTGGCGGCCGACACGATGACGGCCCCGTAGTCTCCGTCGCGGTCCGCGATGGCGACGCTCATGCCGGAGCCCGTTCCTTCCAGCACCGCCACTTGGGTCCGGTCCACGCCCGCAGCGTCGAGCGCCGCCAGCAGCGTGTCCCCGAAGGCGTCACGGCCGACGGCGCCCACCATGACCACCCGGGCGCCGGCCCGCACTGCCGCAACGGCCTGGTTGCCGCCCTTGCCGCCGCATTTCGGGCGCCAGCCGTATCCGGCCAGGGTCTCGCCCTTGCGCGGCCGGTCCGGGGCATCGACCAGGATGTCGTAGTGGAGGCTGCCGACGACCACGACCTCAGTCATCGGCGGGAGGGCCGAACATGGCATCGTTGAGGATCGACTGGGAGGAGGGAGCGTCCTGCCGCGCCACGGCGTCCGACAGGCGATTGTCGGCATCGAGCCGGTCGACGATGCGCAGCATCTGCTTGACGGTGGCGATGTTGGTCTCGCATTCGCGGACCGGATCGAGGCCCGTGAAATCCGGAAAGGTATCGAAGTAGATCGGACCGTCGAAGCCGTCGCGGCGCACCTGCCGCAGGAGTTCGATGGTCTGCTGGGGGTGAACGCTGCCGACCATCAGGCCATCATCGCGCTTGGCATAGCCGTCGTTGAGATGCAGCCCGAGCAGCCGGCTGTGCCGCGCGATGAGCGCCGCCGCGAGCGCCGGCTGTTCGTCGGCGTAGAGCACATGGGCGAAATCCAGCGTCACGCCGAGGTTGGGCAGGTCGATGTCGCGGATCATCAGCAGCGTCGAGGCGCAATCGGGCAGGAGGCTGTAGGAGCGCGGCTCGTTGGGCTTGTATTCGATGCTGACGAGACAATCGGGATCGTGCGCCGCGACCTCTCTGAGGCCCTCGGCCTCGTCGTCGAGAAGCCGCGCGTAGTCGGCCTGAAAAGGATAGTCGAAGCCGTCCTGGCCGAGCCAGATCGTCATCAGGTTGGTGCCGGCCTCCCGCCCAGCGTCGATGCCGCGCTTGGTGAGATCGATGGCCTCGCGCCGCACCGCCGGATCGGGATTGGTGAAGGCGCCGATCTTGAACGCCGGGTTGGAATAATAGCGCATCGCGAGGCCATTCAGGGTGAGCCCCAGGTCGCGGATGCGGCGGCCCGTCGCGGCCGCTTCGGGGCCCATCTGATCGGGGTAATTGAGGTCGACATGCGTGAGGCCTTGCACGGTCGCGGCCCGCTCGGCCAAGGCCAGGGTGGCCGGCTTGCCACCGCCGGCCGGCCAAAAGTCGCCCGGGCGCGAGGCGAAGGAGTTCAGCCGCGCGGCGAACCTGATCGCGGGACGCGACTCGCTCATGCGCCGTCGACCCAGGCCTCAAATTCGGCCGCCGTGGCATAGGCCTTCTGGGTGCCGCGCCGGGTGATGGAATGGGCGGCGTATCGGGCGGCTCGCCGGAGCGCGCCCAGCGTGTCGCCCGTCTCGGCGTAAAAACAGGCAAAACTGCCGATGAAGGCGTCGCCGGCCCCGGTGGTGTCGACCGGTTGCACTGCCACCGGGGCAATCCGGGTTGCCGCGCCGCGCTCCACCAGGAGCGCTCCCCGCGAACCCATGGTGACGATGACCGTCGTGATGCCCCGCGCGATGAGGCTTTTGGCCGCCGTCTCGATGGCGGCATCGGTGTCCACCGGCAGCCCGGTCAGGATGGCGAGTTCGGTCTCGTTGGGCACGAGGAACGTGACGTCCTTGATCCGTTCCGGGTCGAGGTCGGGCAGCGCCGGCGCCGGGTTCAGCAGCGTCTTGATGCCATGGCGTTTGCCGAAGGCGATGGCCGCATAGACGGTCTCGACCGGCACTTCGAGCTGCAGCAGGATGAGATCGCAGCGCTTGAGATCCGCGGCGGCACGTTCGATGTCGGGCGGCAGCAGGTCGTTGTTGGCGCCTTTGACGATCAGGATCGAATTCTCGCCGCTGCGGTCCACCATGATCGGCGCGACACCGCTCGGCTTTCCCGGCACCCGGCCGCAATGGCGCGTGTCGATGCCGACCGACGCGAGGTTCTTGAGCGTGTTTTCGGCGAACATGTCGTCCCCGACCTTGGTGATCATCATCACCTCGGCCCCGAGTTTCGCCGCCGCGACGGCCTGGTTGGCACCCTTGCCACCGTGCCCGATCTCGAAGCTCGGCGCCTCCAGGGTTTCGCCCTTGAGGGGCATGCGATCCACGTAGGTGACGAGATCGACCATGTTGCTGCCGATAACGGCGATGCGGCCCGTCATGCTTGTTCGTCCCCGTTCATGAGTGCGGCTCGATGCGGCGAACAAGATCGGCCGCGTTCGCCCGGTCGACATAGCCGAGGCGGGTCGTGAAGCTCGCCCGCGCCCCGCTGGCGAGGACGCTGACGTGGCCCTTCCGTTTCTCGGCCAGGAAACCTTCCGGCTCGCAGGTGCCCGGCATGGCGAATGCGGCGACCCGCTGATCGCCGTTGTCGAGGATCCATCGGATGGCGTGAGGCATGGCGAGGGGATCGTAGGCGATCGTGAAGGCATCGCCCTCCGGCCGCAGCATGCCGAGTTGCACCAGCCCGTCGGCGCCGGCCACGAGGCCGCGAATGTAGAAGACCTGCTCGGGGTCGTATCGACGAGGTTCGTTGAGGACGCGCATGCGGCCCGGGTCCGCGGCAAGCTCCTGCAGCATGACGCGATAGTCCTCGGTCGGCTGGACGAAGCTCGGGATCGCGGTGCGGGTGACGACGTGATCCGGCGTGAAGGCGACCGGCTGGAGCACGCGGCTGCTCGACGAACGGGTGCGTGAAGAGCTCCTGC
>CAXSEU010000340.1:0-1750 GCA_964236485.1 uncultured Lichenihabitans sp.
CGGGCCGAGGAGCATCACCCCGGCGTTGTTCACCACGGTGTCGAGGCGGCCGAGACAAGCCCTGAGCCGTTTCGCGGCGACCTGGAGCAGCGCATCGCCCGCGACATGGCCGAGCACGTCGTTGATTTCCTTGAAGTGATCGAGATCGAGGCAAAGCATGGCGAAGCTGGTGCCGCCCGCGGCACGGCTGAGCGCCTCTTCCACGCGCCCGGCCAGCATCGTCCTGTTGGGCAGGCCCGTCAGGGCGTCGTGGGTCGCGAGGTAGGCGATCCGCTCTTCGGCCTGACGCCGTTCCGTGACGTCCTCATAGGTCGCCAGCCAGCCGCCGTCCGGCATGGGCTCATGCGTGATGGCGATGATGCGGCCGTCCGCGATGTGAACGAAGCGGCTGGTCCGCCGATGCCGGGCGATGATGAGCCGTTCGTGGTCTCTCAGCCGGTCGGGGTCTATTCCGGGATGATTGTCGGCCGCGATGCTCATGCTGACGAGATCGATGTACCCGGTGCCCGGCGGCGCGCCCGAGGGGTCGATCCGCAGCAGGGTGAAGCATTGCGGGTTGGCCAGCTTGAGACGGTTCTCGGCGTCGAAGAGGCAGAGTCCCTGCGACATGTTGGCCAACGCGGCGTCGAGGCTTGCCTTGGCGGCGACGAGGTTCTCCTTCTGGGCCACGATCGAGGTGACGTCCGTATAAAAGCCGACGAAGCCGCCTTCGGAGGTGCGGCTGCGGCTGCTCTGGATCTGGCGACCGTCGGGAAGCACGGCTTCGTGCGTCTCGGTATCCTCCGCGACCGGTTCGAGCAGGGTCTGGCGCGCCCCGTCCTGCAAGCCGACGAGGCGGCGCAGACTTGGCAGGGTGGTTCCCTGCGGCAGGACCTTGCTGGCAAGCCCGAGGAAATCCAGCGCCCTTACGTTGGCGATCTGAATGAAGCCGGCGCCATCCGCGACGATCACCCCTTCCCCGGAACTGTCGAGCGCCTCCGTGAGCCTGGCCTGGGAGCTTTCCCGCAGCACGGTCTGCTCTCGTACCATGCGCTTGATGTCGCTCCTCATCGAGGTCATGGCGCGGGTCAAGTCGCCGATCTCGTCTTGGTTGGCCTCCGGTGTCTCACCTTCGAGCCTGCCTTCCGCGATGTCTTTCGAGAAATCCACCGCGTTGGCGATCGGCACCCGGATGCGGCGATGGAGAAGCAGCCCGGCCATCGCCAGCATGCCGACGCCCGCCAGAGCGCCGCCGACCGCGATCGTGGCATTCTCCACGACGGTCTTGCCGGCCTCTTGCCGGCTTGCGAAGGCGGCGTCTCCAACGTAGTTGACCAGCAACTCGACCTCGGTTTCGACGCTTCGGGCCAGCACGTCGAGTTCCGCCTGGTCCTTCCGGCTCGTCGTGTCCTTGTTCTGGATTTCCTTGGCCTTCTCCAGCCACTTCAGTTCGCCGGCCCGCAACGCTTCGCCGATCTCGATCATGGCCGGGGCGGGCATTTTTTCGAGCGCCGTGTTGAGATCGGCCCGAAACGACTTGTGGAGCGTCGGCAAGGCGCCGCTCCTGGCGTTGCGCGTCTCGGCGAATTCCGCACGCATGGCGTCGAAGTCGGCCACGGCGGCGCGGGCGAAGTTGGTGGTCACGACGAATTCGTCGAAGGTGCGGACGGCAAGGTCGCCTGCGCGCTTCGTGCCGAGGACCGTGAAGGTGGCTAGGATCGTCAGGATCGACGCCATGACGGTAAACGCCAGCGCGATGCGCCGTCCGATC
>CAXSEU010000340.1:1760-4255 GCA_964236485.1 uncultured Lichenihabitans sp.
ATCGTCCATCTAAAAGACAACCGTCGCGGCACAAGTTGCATGGACGATGTCCCCCGGCAACTCCGCCGCGAGACATAACCTGCCGCAAACCTTTCAGCGCTTTGTTAACGCTGCGTGCCTGAGCGGCCCGCCAATGGGATCAGGTCCGCGCAGGCCGGGGGGCCGCCGCGGCACTTCCGTCCGCCGCTTCCGCTTCGTCGAGCGCCCGCTGGAGCGCACCGGCGAGCCCGGACAGGCCGCAAAGCTCGGCTTTCGTCAGAAGGCCGACAAGCGCGTAAGCGATGTCGCGGGCCGCCGACACGGGATCGCCATGGGGTTCGTGATAGGCGCCGCGGGGCGAACGAGGCGCCGAGCGTTCATAGACATGGGGGCGGCGCATCAGATCGCTCCCGGCGCACCGCAACGCGGATCGTCGTCGCCCATCCTGGTCCCTCTCCCGTTCACGCGAGGCTCTTGATGACCCCGCGCCGCGACACGTCCTACCCTCGACGCCACCATCCGGCAAGGCGCGGCGGTCAACCTTCGACAGTGTAGTGGGCTTCGGTCAGCGGATGGCCCACCCCGTTGATCGGCAGGATGTCCTGCGGGCAGGCGCTGAACGCGATGACGAGATCCATCTCCGCCCGCATGTCCACGAGGCTGCCGGGCATCGATACCTGCGCCTCGAACGAGAGCGAACGATCGGGCTTCACGGGTATGTTCATGAAAAGGTTGAGCGGGCTCGGCGTTTTGGGGACCTCGAGCCCGATCTCGCGCATGCTCGCGTCGAGGTTGTCGGTGCAACTGTCGTGGTATCCTCGGATTCCCGGCATCTGGTACCGGTAGCTGTCGCAGGCCGAGATGATCGTGTCGTGGATGCCGCCGGAGGTGTCTTCGCGAACGTCCGGATAGGGCGGCGCCTGTTGGTGAGCATCGTGTCGCCGACCACGGGAATGATCTTCAGGATGTGCGGCCGGGGGTGTTCCATCGACATGAACTCGCCCAGGTCCTCGGCGTTGAACGCCAAGGTGTCCACCACCTGGTCGCCATCGGTGTTGACGCCCTTGACGATCCGGCCCCTGGCGACCCGCGTGGCCGGGCCGGGCCGGGATCGGGACCGATGCTGCATCCGGCATGTCGTTTCTCCGGCGAAAGAGCGCGGCCTCAGCGATCGGCGAAAGCCGCGATCACGGCTTCGCTCATGCGCACGAACTTGGCGCTCGGCCCTTCGGCGCCGACGCTCTGCCGACTGACGCGCGCGCCTTCGAGCAGCAGCGAAAGCGTGTCGGCGAGAAGTTCCGCCTGGGCAATCCCCGCCTCGGCGCAAAGACGAACCAAGCGGTCGCGGTGCGCGGTCTTGCAAGCTTCGATCAATCGCCTTGCGGGATGGTCGAGCGCGCTCAACTCCACGGCCGCATTGGCAAGGACGCAGCCGCGCCCGTCCCTGAGAACACAATCCGCCCCGACCCTGACCCAATTCCACAGTTGCGCCTTGGCGTCACCCGGATGGACAGCCTCGAGGCTGCGCCAGGAGGCCTCGACGTCCTCCGCGACCTTGCGCAGGCATTCGACGATCAGATCGTCCTTCGAGCCGAAGTGACGATAGAGCGTCATCTTGTTGGTGCCCGCCGCCTCCGCTATGGCATCGACCCCGACGCTCTTGATGCCATGACGGTGAAACAGGTCCAGTGCCGTGGCCAGGATACGATCGCGCGGACGGGGCGAAGCACAGCACACGCCGTCGATCACTGCAGTGGAAGCCGAAGATTTTCCGCTCATGTCCCTTGACGTCGATGTTACCGATCGGTACCGTTCGCGCTGTTACTTAGCGGTAACAGGATTGCGGCCGTGGGTCAACGAATGGATGATCAGCTAACATGTTATACTGCCGATGGGTACTATCCAACCCGCGGCGCCGGATCGTCCCCCGCCCTGTCGCCTCGGGGGAGGGTTCATCATCCTTGCGCGGCGATGATCGGAGCGCAGCCCTCATGGTAGGTTTTTTCACGCAACGCCCGATCTTCGCCTCGGCGGTCGCCCTCGTCATGGTCATGGCCGGGGCGATCTGTTACGTGCTGCTGCCAGTCTCGCAATTTCCCGACATCACGCCGCCTCAGGTGGTCGTGAGCGCCGTATATCCGGGCGCCGGCGCCCAGGTCGTTGCCGATACGGTGACGACGCCGCTCGAACAGCAGATCAACGGCGTCCAGGGCATGACCTACATGTCCTCGTCGAGTTCCAACGACGGCTCGTCCACCATCACGGTCACGTTCGACGTGGGCTATCCACTCAGCATCGCGGCCGTGGATGTGCAGAACCGTGTCTCGCAGGCGGCCTCGTCCCTGCCGGCGATCGTCAACCAGGCCGGCGTCACGATCAAGAAACAGAACCCGAACTTCGTCCTCATCGTCAACCTGACCTCGCCGGACGGGTCGGTCGACCCGGTGGCCTTGAGCAACTACGCCTATCTGCAGATCGTCGATCCGCTGAAACGCCTGCCGGGCGTCGGCGACGTG
>CAXSEU010000341.1:0-4235 GCA_964236485.1 uncultured Lichenihabitans sp.
GCTGGCGGAATACGCCGCCTTGGATCCGGCCTCCCGATCCATCCGCGCGATCCCGAAATAGGACAATATTCACCGCGATCTGTCATGGTGCGGTGTCGGTCGCGCGTAGGATTGCTCCATGGACGATAAGAGCCCGGAGCGGGGCAAGGCTCCGCCAAGCCTCGCGGCCGCCCTGAGGTCGGCGCGGGCCGAGGCGGCCGAGCGTTCCCAGTCCATGGCCGATCTCCGGGATGCCGAGATCGGGCGGCTCGATCTGCTGCGCGAGGCGCTGGAGCCGGTGCTGACGCACATTCCCCACGACGTCGATCTCTTCGACACCGGCATCGTGCCGGGCGAGCACCCGCGGCTCTTCATCGACATGATCGCCTTCGTGGACATGGCGCGCGACCGCCGGACCTACCGCTTTCATCATGACACGCGGCACGGTCGCGTGCTCCTGGCGGAAGCCGAGAGCCTCGCGGCCATGACGGGTGCGATCACGGATTACATCGCCCGCCGCCTGGTGGAGCGGGAGCGGGCACTCGCCGCCCTGGCCCCGGAGGGCATCGTCATCAGGCCACGGCGCGCGGAGGCGGCTATACCGGCGGGGCCGGTGGCGCCCGCCCTGCCGGCGACGGCCCGGGACCCTCCGGTTCCGCCCCGAGCCTGGCCGGCCCGACTGCTGCGGGGGCTCAGGCTCGCGATCCAAGGCCTCGGCGTGCTAGCCCTCGTCGGACTCGTCTGGTTGGGACTGCATTACGTCGAGGGCTTGACGGCCTGGTGATCGCCCCGCGGCACCCGCCGCTCCGGGCTCAGTGTTCGCTGTCGAGGTGCGCCATCTGGGCCGACGCATAGCGGTCTCCCGCCGCCGCGCCTTTGGGCACCGCCACCTCGATCGCGACGAGATCCTCGGCGGTGAGCGTCACGTCGAGCGCCCCGAGAGCCTCGGCTAGTTGATCGCGTCGCCTGGCGCCGACGAGCGGCACGATGTCCGCGCCTTGCGCCGCCACCCACGCGATGGCGATCTGCGCCACGCTGACCCCCTTGCGCTCCGCCACCTGCCGCAGCGCCTCGACGAGCCGCAGGTTCCGCTCGGCGTTCTCACCTTGGAAACGCGGGCTATGGACGCGGAAATCCCCCGGCCGAGCCGCCGCGTTCCCTTGCCAATGCCCGCTGATCAATCCGCGCGACAAGACCCCATAGGCCGTCACCGCGATGCCGAGGTCGCGGCAGGCGGGCAGGATCGTCGCTTCGATGCCGCGCGAGATCAGCGAATATTCGATCTGCAGATCGGCGATCGGATGCACCGCGGCGGCACGGCGAATCGTGGCGGCCGACATTTCCGACAAGCCGATGTGGCGGACGTAGCCGGCCTTGACCATGTCCGCCACCGCGCCGATCGTGTCCTCGATCGGCACATGGGGGTCGAGCCGCGCGGGCCGGTAAACGTCGACATGATCGACGCGCAGCCGCTGCAGCGTATAGGCCAGGGAATTCTTGACGGCGGCCGGCCGGCCGTCGAATCCGGACCAGTTGCCGGCGGGATCGCGCATGGCGCCGAACTTGACGCTGAGGACGACATCCTCGCGGCGGCGGCCGCGCAAGCCCTCCTCGATCAGCAACTCGTTGTGCCCCATGCCGTAGAAATCGCCCGTGTCGAGCAAGGTGATGCCCCCATCCAGCGCCGCATGGAGCGTGGCGATGCTCTCGGCCCGGTCCGAAGGCCCGTACATGCCGGACATGCCCATACAGCCGAGACCGACGGCCGATGTTCTCGGCCCGGCTTGGCCCATTTGCCGCTGTTCCATCGTGAACCTCCTTTTGGGAAGCGTCGCTCCCCTATGAACACAGTGTCGTGCACGTCGGGTTGTGCGATAATCCCACGGCAGGCAAACGACCTGTGCGGTTCTGTGGACAATGGACGAGTTCGACCTTTCCGACCTCGCCGCCTTCGCGGCCGTGGCGCGCGCCCGAAGCTTTCGCGGGGCGGCGGCCAGGCGCGGCGTATCGGCCTCCTCGCTCAGCGAAGCCCTGCGGCGGCTCGAAGCACGGCTCAAGGTGAGGCTCCTCAATCGCACCACCCGCAGCGTCACGCCCACTGAGGCCGGCGCGCGATTGCTGGAGCGTCTGGCTCCGGCGCTCGGCGAAGTCGTGGCGGCGCTGGATGGAATCTGGGCCACGGCAGACGGCGCGGCCGGTACCTTGCGTCTCGATGTCCCCAGGATCGTGGCGGACCGGATCCTGCCCCCGATCGCCAACCGGTTTCTGGCGAGCCATCCCGGGATCATCCTGGAGGTCACGGCCAACGACAGCTTCATCGACGTGCTGGCCGCGGGGTTCGACGCCGGCATCCGCTACGACGAAAGCCTCGACCGGGACATGATCGCGGTTCCGATCGGCCCGCGCGTGCAGCGGTTCATGACCGCCGCGGCGCCGAGCTATCTCGCCGACCGGGGACGACCCGGCCACCCGCGGGATCTGCTCGACCATGCCTGCATCCGGCACCGTTTCGAGAGCGGCAACGCCTTGATCTGGGAATTCGAGCATCGCGGCGAAAGCGTCAAGATCAACCCCAGGGGACCGCTGGTCGCGACCGGCTTCGACCTCGAGGTCGCCGCCGCGGTCGCCGGGCTGGGCGTGATCCACAGTTTCGCCGATTATCTCGACCCGTTCGTCGCCCGGGGCGAGCTCGTCATCCTTCTGGAGGATTGGGCACCATCGTTCAGCGGCCCGTTCCTCTACTACGCGGGCCGCCGCCACATGCCCCCGCCGCTCCGTGCCTTCGTGGACTTCCTGAAACGGCAACGGAACGGCTGACGCGCATCCTTGTGTGGCGAGGCGGGGCGCCATAGCCCGCGATCGCATGACGGGCCGGCGTCTGCGGTTCGGCAAGAGGGGATCGGGGAGGACGACATGGCGGCCCAGCCATTGCACGGCAGGATCGCCGTCGTGACGGCAGGCGATCGCCGGCACCTACGATGCCGCGCCGAGTCCCGACAGGCCGCTGTGACCGGCCCCCACCCGCCAAAAGGACGATTCCAAGGCGCTCCGAAAGGCTCTATGGGGAGGGCATGTCCTCTCCTTCCGCAAAACGATTCCGCCGGCCCCTGGTGTTCGGCTCCGTCATCATCGGCATGTCCATGGTGGCCATCGAGGCCACCATCGTGTCGACCGCCATGCCGCAGATCGCCGGCCAACTCGGCGGTCTCAACCTCTACAGCTGGGTGTTTTCAGCCTTCCTGCTGACCCAGACCGCGATGACCGTCGTGTTCGGCAAGCTCGCGGATATCTACGGGCGCAAACCCGTGCTGCTCTTCGGCATCGCGGTGTTCCTGGTCGGCTCGATCCTGGCGGGATTCGCCTGGTCCATGCCTTCCATGATCGTCTTCCGGCTGATCCAGGGTGTCGGCGCCGGGTCGATCCAACCCGTCGGCATGACCGTGGTGGGCGATCTCTATTCGGCCGAGGAGCGCGGCAAGATCCAGGGCTACCTCGCGAGCGTCTGGGCCATCGCGGCCGTGCTTGGCCCGGTGGCGGGCGGCCTCATCATCGCCAAGTGGTCCTGGGCCTGGATCTTCTGGATCAATGTTCCGGTCGGCCTCCTGGCGGCCCTGGGTTTCGTGCTGTTCCTCGACGAGGGGGTGGCGCATCGTACGCATGCCGTCGACGCCGTCGGGGCGACGCTGTTCACGGTGGCGGTCGCGGCCCTCATGGTCGCGCTGACCGAATACGGGGTCTCGGACCTGACCGGCGCCACGATCGCGTCCGGGCTCTTCTGCCTCAGCGCGGTTCTCTTCATCGCGCAGGAGCGCCGCGCCGCCGACCCCATGGTGGCGCTGGCGCTCTGGGCCCGACGGCCCATCGCGGCCGCCAACGGGGCATCGCTGCTGGCCGGCATGGCGGTGATCGGCCTCACCACCTTCCTGCCCATGTATGTGCAGGGCGTGCTGCGTCAGACGGCGCTCGTGGCGGGGTTCACCCTGACCGCCATGGTCCTGGGCTGGCCTATCGGCGCCACTCTCTCGGCGCGGAGCTTCGGGCGGTTCGGGATCCGGCCGGTGCTGCTTTGGGGCGCCGGCCTCCTGCCCTTCGGCGCGATCGCTTTCCTGACGCTGGGGCCGGCGAGTTCCCCCCTCACGGCGGGCCTGGGTTCGCTCGTCATGGGCTTCGGCATGGGCATGTTGTCGACGGCCTGCCTGGTCCTGATCCAGGACATCGTGTCTTGGGAGCAGCGGGGCAGCGCGACTGCCTCGAAC
>CAXSEU010000342.1:0-4218 GCA_964236485.1 uncultured Lichenihabitans sp.
GGGCCAGGCGCTGGCGATAGAAGGCAGGATCACGCGCCGTGTTGGTCGCAACCGCGACGATGGCGCCTAAGTGTCCCGGACCGAGCCGCCATACATGGAGATCGGTCACCCGATCGCCCTGTGCCTCCACCGTCGATCGAATGCCTCGCGCGACCTCCTGGTCGGGGCTCATATCGAGCAGGATCGCGCCCGTGTCCCTGACGAGGCCGTAAGACCAGCTTGCGATGACAAAGGCACCGACCAGCCCCGCCAGCGGGTCCATCCAAAGCCAGCCGAATGTGCGCGCAAGAACCAGGCCGATGATGACGAGAACCGAGACCGCCGCATCGGCCATGACATGGATGACGGCTGCCCGCATGTTGTTGTCTCGGTGTGCCGTTCCATGCGCGGGGCCATGTTCGTGCTCTTCGAAAGCCGCTGAGTACGTCTGATCATCCATCCGAACGCTGGCTATGAAGGCGTGAGGCTCCGGGATCTCTTCCCTGCTTTGCAGATGGTCGCCTTCGTTCCCGAACGTGAAGGTCATCCGCTTCCCATCAGGACGTACCGTCTCGACATGGACCGAGGGCGCATCGGGGAGGCTCCCCCTCTCGGCGGAAATCCGAAAGACCGGCGGATGATCATCCTCGTAAATCGAGATGAGCAGCGTGCCTCGCGCGGTCTCGATCCGGCTCTCTTCGTCGTGAGCGTGCTCTTCGCCGTGCCCGTGATCGTGGCCGTGACCATGATGGTGATGCCCACCAGCGGATAGCAGCCACGCCGACGCGACGTTCACCGCCAGGCCCAACGACGCGATCGGGATCGCTTCGCCGAAATGGATCGGAACCGGCGCGAAGAAGCGGCTTACTGCCTCGTAGCCGATCAAGAGAGCGATCATCGCCAGGATAATGGCCGAGGTGAATCCAGCGAGATCGCCCAGCTTGCCTGTTCCGAACGTGAAGCGTGAATCGCCAGCGTGCTTGCGAGCGTAGCTATAAGCGAGCGCCGCAAGCAGCAGCGCGCCCGCATGCGTCGACATGTGCAATCCATCGGCGACCAGCGCGATAGACCCGAACAACGCTCCACCGATGATCTCCAGTGCCATCATCGCGCCGCAGAGCCAGATTACGGCCCAGGTCCGGCGCTCGGCATGCTCGTGTCCCTCACCAAGGAAGACGTGCGGGTGCGTCGCGGGCGCAGGTGCTTCGATAGTTGTCATGGGACTCGATCTCACTTGAGGTAGGTGCGGATGACCGCGAGCAGTTGCTCTGCGGCTTCGGCGTTCATCGCGTCGGGATGCGCGATGGGGTCGACGAGGTGCGTACGAACATGGTCTTCGACGACCTCGGCCATCAGCCCGGCCATGGCCGCCCGCGTACTCGCCAGCAGGTGCATGACCTGCTCACAGCCCGACTCTGCTTCGAGCGCGCGCTCAATCGCCTCCACCTGACCGCGAATGCGGCGCACGCGGGCTAGCAGCTTCTGCTTCTCACGGACGGTGTGCGCCATCGTTCTCTGGTAGCATAGGGGGTCACCCTATCCAACCTGCTGGAAAGGGCGAAGTCGGAACTGAGCGTCAATGTATCTCCACCGATTATGCTCGCCCCGGCCGGGCGAAAACCCGGCGGGGGCGCGTCAGCGGGAGCGAGGTCTACATAATCTCAAAGGGAGCATAATCGTTGTTATGCCGACCTGCGCATAAGCACGAATACGACCCGTGGGGCGCCTGACGGCGTCCTTCGATTCAATTCAATCGCGCGTGCCGGACTTCCTCCGGCGCTCATTTCCGCTATGATCGATCTCGCGCTGTGGTGGCAGGTGGAAGCGCGTCCGATCATCTGTTCGAAGGACGTGATATCATGTTCATCACCTTGCCCCTGGCGCTGATCGGCGTCGGCCTTTTCATCTGCCTCCTGTTCGCGGCGGCCAGCTACGCGCTGCCGCTGCTCGCTGGCCTTTGCACGGGTTTCGCTGCCGATCATGCCGGCGTTTCCGGCATCGGTGCCCTGCTGCTCGGCACGGCCGCGTTCATGCTCGTGATCGCGGTCGGCAGGATGGCGACGCTCCTGCTTCCGTCACACCATGCTCGTAGCGCGGTCGTGCTCCTGTTCGCTATCCCCGCAGCGATCGCCGGGTTCCAGGTGGCGTCGGCGCTGCTGCACCTTAGCGGCGTGGATACGTGGGGCGTCATCGCAGCACTCGCGATGGCGCTGGTCACCGGCAGCGCTGCGGCGAAACGGCACGGGATGCCTCCTCGCGCGTGACCAGCCCGGCCAACATATGATGTGATCACGGAGTGACCGATCCAAACCCGCAATTCCGCCCGGCTTCCCGGCGGAGCGTCGAGCCAATGCTCAACGCGCGGTGAGGCGAGCGCGACCGACGAGGCATGGTTCCGCTCGCCGCCGAACAGGCGTGCCTCGACGGGCTGGGACTGACCCGAACGAGCTGGACCCGTACGAGCGCTCCGCCGGATTGCGTCCAGCCAGCGATCTCCGAGCGTCCGTTCCCGTTGGTGAGGCGATTATCAGCGCTCGGCACACCGATCCTAAAGGGCATCCCGCCTGAACGCAGTCTTTCCTATCCTACTCCACGACCTCCGTTCCGTTCTCCTCGAAGCGCTTGGGAAGGGTCACCATGTCTTTCCCATGGCTCATGCCCGGACCCGCGCTCACACGGCCTACTCGATTGGCTTTGATGAACGAGGACGGCTGCGCCTCGACCGCCTAAGCCGCAACGGCGAGCGGGCACTGTTTTCCCCTGGGTCTCACGCCCCATTCCTCGCGAGGCAAAACAACGCCCTTCCGCCGTCCTCCACTGCGTTGCAGGCAAAGCTGCGGCGGCGGTCGCCCCGGTCCTCTGAACAGCTATCGAGGCCGCGATGGGCGCGGGCTCGAGCACAAGAGCAAGGAGTTTTATCATGGCGACCATCGGCACCTTCAAGAAGAACGGCTCGAACGAATTCTCGGGCGAAATCGTCACCCTCAGCGTTCAGGCCAAGGGCGTCCGCATCGTCCCCGAAGCCAACCGCGCCAACGACAACGCTCCCTCGCACCGGGTGATGGTCGGGCGCGCGGAGATCGGGGCTGCCTGGACCAAGAAGTCCAACGAGGGCCGCGAATATCTGGGCCTCAAGCTCGACGATCCAAGCTTCAACGCCCCGATCTACGCCAACCTCTTTGATGACGACGAGGCCGACACCTACAGCCTGATCTGGTCGCGCCCGCCCCGCCGCAACGACTGAGCGGCCTGCGAAACGCCCCGCCCGGGAAACCGGGCGGGGCTTTCACTGCATACGTTTCGGCCGTATTACTAATCACTTGGCATAAGCCGATGCTTATCAGCCGATAATCCAGGTTAGCATTGCGGCACGGCGAGATCGCTCCATAATACGACCCACGCAAGGGCGCGTCGAGGAGTCGAGCGATGCCAGGCTACCACAACATGCACTTACCCGATGCCTATCGGAGATTGCTCGCCTTGAACGCGCGCGGTTTTGCGTGGGAGTGGTTGCGGCGCGATCCCGACTACCGCGCTGCCTGGTGCTCGGCCGGCGTGTCGATCCGGCGCGCCGCCACGTTCGCCCAGTACGCCTACCGGCGCTCGGCGGCAATGCCGACCGATATCGCGCAACGCCGATCGGCACGGAGGTGGTCCCCCTGGGGACTTGGGTTTCCCGGTCGATCCTGACACTCCTGCCACCCAGGCCCCGCCGGTTGCCTGGCTGCCGTCGCTCGACACGCGCACGCTGACCATCGTTCGTCCTGTGTCGTGGGCCCGAACACTGGGCGATCTGCCTTATCGGCCTTCAGCCTGGGGCGATCGAGTGGTGCGGATCGCCTCACCTTACGGCACCCATCTTCTCGTGCGGAGCCACGGCGCCGCCGAGCTCGCACTGTGGGTGCCCGCCGAGCTTGAGCCGACGCCCGACAAGCCCTTCGGGCTCTATCTCCATCCCGACCGCAACCATGTCGATCGCGTTCGCGCGGCCGAAATGTTTCGGCGCGCCGTCGGGCTGGGCGCGCCGCTGCGTGAGCCTCCTTATCCGCATGCAGCCCGGCAAGCGGCGATGCTTTGCATCCGCGACGGACTCGCGGCGGGCGTGTCGCTGCGCAACCTCGCCGCCGAGCTTTTACAGCCGATGCCCGACGAATGGCGAGCGAGTTCCGAACGCTCCGACCTTCGCCGCCTGGCCGATGCAGCAGCGCAGATGGCCGCGGGAGGGTATCGGCGGATGCT
>CAXSEU010000343.1:0-3663 GCA_964236485.1 uncultured Lichenihabitans sp.
GGCCTCGGCATGCTGGCCGATCCGCGCCGCCCGCCCGCCCGCTGATGCTCGCGGTCGAGTCCCTGACGATCGATCTGCCCCACGCCGGTGGCGGTGGCGTGCGGGCCGTCGACGCACTGTCGTTCCGGGTCGGGCGCGATGAGACCCTCGGCATCGTGGGCCGGTCAGGGTCCGGCAAATCGATGCTGGCCCTTGCGATCATCGCCCTGCTTCCGGACCGGGCGCGGACCTCGGGCAGGATCGTCTTCGAGGGCAGGAACCTCCTTGCCCTGCCCGAAAAGGCGCTCTGCGGCATCAGGGGCCGGCGCATCGGCCTGGTGTTCCAGGAGCCGATGACGGCGCTCAATCCCGCCATGACGGTCGGCGACCAGATCGCCGAAGGATCGCGGCTCGACGGCCTCTCGGTCGGCGCCGCGCGGGCGGAGGCGCTGAGGGTTCTCGGCCGTGTCCGGATCGCGGAGCCCCGGCAACGGCTCGACGCCTATCCGCACGAGCTGTCGGGCGGCCAGCGCCAGCGTGTCGTCATCGCCATGGCCCTGTCCCGAAAGCCGGCGCTGCTGATCGCCGACGAGCCCACTACGGCGCTCGACACCGTCGTCCGGAAGGACATCCTCGATCTGCTCGACGAGGTGGCGTGCGAGACCGGCATGGGGCTCATGCTGATCAGCCATGACATCGGGGTCATCGCCCGGATGGCCGATCGCGTGCTGGTCATGGACCGGGGACGGGCGGTCGAACAGGGGCGGGTCGAGGACGTGCTGAGGCACCCCGCCTCTGAAATCACGCGCGCCTTGCTGGCCGCGTTGCCGGCGCGGGTTCGCTCCGGCCGGCCGATCCCGTGAGCCCGCCGCTGCTCGAACTGCGCCGGCTGCGGCGGGACTATCCCGCCCCGGGCGGCAGGAACCCCCTGCGGGCGCTCGACGATGTATCCTTTTGCATGGAGGCCGGGACGATCTTCGGCATCGTGGGGGAGAGCGGGAGCGGCAAATCCACCATGGCGCGCCTGGTCATGGCCCTCGACAGACCAACCTCCGGCGCGGTTCTGTTCGAGGGCCAGGATCTCGCCGCCCTCGGGGCACGAGAGCTGGCGAGGCGGCGAGGCGGCTTCCAGATGATCTTCCAGGATCCTTACGGGTCGCTCGATCCCCGCCAGAGCGTGGAGCGCATCGTCGGCGAGCCGCTGTTCCTCCTCGAGCCTTCGCCGCGCCGCCAAGCGCGGCGCGACCGCGTGGCCCAGGCGCTGGAGGAGGTCGGCCTCGAGGCGTCGGACCTCCGCCGCTACCCGCACGAATTCTCGGGCGGCCAGCGCCAGCGGATCGCCATCGCGCGAGCCCTGATCACGCGCCCGAAACTCGTGGTGGCCGACGAGGCGGTTTCGGCCCTCGACCTGACCACGCAGGCCCAGATCCTCCGCCTCATCCTGGGATTGCGGGACCGTCACGGGCTTTCCGTGCTGTTCATCACCCACGACCTCGGCGTCGTCGACGAGATCGCCGACCGTGTCGGGGTGATGCGGCATGGACGATTGCTCGAATGCGGCCCCACCCGCGACGTGCTGGATCGGCCGGCGCATGATTATACCAGACGCCTCATCGAGGCCGAGCTCACGCTTGGCGACATCGGCCGCTTCCGTCGGTCTAGATCTCCGACATCCCCTTGAGGGCCTGGACTTCCCGCTCGAGGTCCGTGAAAGCGGCCTTGCCGTGTCCGCCGTCGGTCAGGAGCTGCTTGGCGGCGAGCCATTCGGCCGAGTCCTTCTTTGACGGATCCTCGACGACGCGGCGCGCCGTGGCGGCCGGGTCCTCGACTTCCGCCGGTGCCGGGCCCGACCTTTGGACGGGGATGTCGGTTCGTCGGGCGAGGATTTCGTCGAGCCACGTGGTGTGCATTTCCGGCACCGAGGTGATCAGCTTCTCGGTATAGGGGTGAAAGGGCGGCGAGAAGATATCGGCCGTCCGTCCCTGCGCGATGATCTCGCCCTTCAGCATGACGGCGGTGCGGTGGGCGATGCGGCGCACGGTACCGAGATCGTGCGTGATGAAGATGTAGGCGAGGCCGAGGTCGTCCTGCAGCCCCTTGAGGAGCTTGAGAACCTCTTCGGCCACCAGCGGGTCGAGGGCCGAGGTCGGCTCGTCGCAGATGATGACGTCCGGCTCGGCCGCAAGCGCCCGCGCGATACAGATCCGCTGCTTCTGGCCGCCCGACAATTGCCCCGGTCGCCGATCGGCGAACTCTTCCGGCAGCCCCACCTGGCGCAAGAGTTCGAGCACGCGCGCCCGCACCTCGCCCCTCGATTTCTTGAAGAAAAACGCCACCGGCCGGCCGATGATCTGCGCCAGCGTCTGCCGCGGATTCAAGGCCACGTCGGGCATCTGATGCACCATCTGCAGGCGGCGCAGGATGTCGTCCGGACGCTGGGCGAGCGCCGGCGGCAGCACCTGGCCGTCGAGTTCGATCACGCCGCTCCAGCGCGGCAGCAGGCCGACGATGATGCGCGCCACCGTGCTCTTGCCCGAACCGGATTCGCCGACCACTGCCAGGGTCTCTCCCTTGGCGAGATCGAAGGAGGCCGATTTGACGATCGGCGTCGGCCCGTAGCCGGCCGTGACGCCGGACACGCGAAGCACCGGCTGCGCCGCCTTGTTGGGCACCGACAGCGTCAGATGCTCGGCTTCGCGCCGCTCGTTCACCAGCGCCCGGCAATATTCGGTGCGCGGGTTCTCGAGGATCTGCTGGGCATCGCCCACCTCGATCATCTTGCCGTGGCGCAGCACCATGATGCGGTGCGCGATCTGGGCCACGACCGCGAGGTCGTGCGTGATGTAGAGGCCGGCCGTGCCGAATTCCCGGATGAGGTCGCGCAGCAAGGCCAGGACTTCGATCTGCGTCGTCACGTCGAGTGCGGTGGTGGGCTCGTCGAGGACGATCACGTCGGGCCGGCAGCTCATGGCCATGGCCGCCATGACGCGCTGCAACTGCCCGCCCGAGACCTGGTGGGGATAGCGCTCGCCGATCGTGTCGGGGTTGGGCAGTTGCAGGATGCGAAAAAGCTTGCGGGCATAGGCTTCCGCCTCGGCACGCGACATCACCTGGTGCACCACCGGCGCTTCGCACACCTGGTCCATCAGCGTCATGCTGGGGTTGAAGGAAGCGGCCGCGCTTTGCGCGATATAGGCGATGCTCTTGCCGCGCAAGTCGCGCCTCGCCATCGCGGTCGAGGCCCTGAGCTCCGTTCCGGCGAGGGTGATGGTGCCGCCGGTGATGCGCATGCCGGCGCGCGCATAGGCCATGGAGGCGAGGCCGATGGTGGATTTGCCGGCCCCGGACTCGCCGATCAGCCCCAGGATCTCGCCGCGCTTGAGCGTCACGTCGACGTCGTCGACAAGCACCCGCCCGGTGATGGTTTCGACCCGCAGTTTGTGGAGGTCGAGGATGAGATCGCTGACCATGAGGGGGAGCCTTTACATTTCGGCTTGGGCACCCGACGGACGGGCGTCGATGGACAGGAACCAGTCGACCACCAGGTTGATGCCCACCGTGAGGAGCGCGATCGCCCCGGCCGGGTAGAGGGCCGCCGGAAGGCCGAACGAGATGCCGCCGACATTGTCCTTCACCATGCCGCCCCAGTCGGCATAGGGCAACGGAACGCCGAGGCCGAGGAAG
>CAXSEU010000343.1:3673-4197 GCA_964236485.1 uncultured Lichenihabitans sp.
ACAGGCCCAGCATCAACGACGAGATCGCCAGGCATGGGAAGATTACGAGGTGCGGGAATACGATCGCCATCGACCGGCCATCGTTCACCATGCCGCCCCAGTCGGCATAGGGCAACGGAACGCCGAGGCCGAGGAAGCTCAGCGCGGCGATGAACAGGAAGTTGAAGCAGAAGCGGAGGCCGAATTCGCTCATCAGGGGTGCCGCGGCGTTGGGCAGAATCTCGCGGCTGACGACCCACCAGAGGCCCTCGCCGCGCATCCTCGCGACTTCCACGAAGTCGAGGGACACGAGGTTGATGCCGATGGCACGGGCGAGACGAAAGACCCGCGTCGAGTCGAGGAACGCGATCGTCAGCACCAGGGAAAACAGCGACTGGCCCAGCACGTTGAGGATCATGAGGGCCCAGATCAGCAGCGGAATGGAGAGAACGACGTCGACGAGGCGGGAAATGACGGCGTCGACCCAGCCGCCCGTGACAGCCGCCACGAGACCGAGCGCGATACCGATGGCGAAGGACAGGATG
>CAXSEU010000344.1:0-4187 GCA_964236485.1 uncultured Lichenihabitans sp.
GGTCTTGCCGAACGCAACCTGCGCCAGCGGCTCTGGCCGCCCCTCCAACTGAAGGGTTTGAACCGCCTCGCAAATCCACTTGCGGGCTCCGGCGACCGCGGCGGACTGGCAGCGCAGAACCCAGTCCCCATAGCTCGCGGTTGTGGTCGCCGGATCGGCTCCGACCGGAGACGGCGCCTCCGCGCCGGGCACTGCGGACGACGCCTGCCCCCTGGCCGTCGAGACCGCGAGAACGAGCACGGTCGCGGCAACGGCCATTCGTCTCGCAGCCAGCATCGTGATGTCCTTTGCTTCGAGGAGGTGCGAGGAACAAGGGCGGAAGCACGCCGGAGCGCCAACGGCGGCGGAAGGCACCCTCTGCGGGCCCGACCTTCCTGGATACCGTCCGATCTTCACCGCCATGCCTCATTCAGCCGTGCTGACGCCTCATTTCTCCGGCGTAAGTCTGCCGGGGCGCAAGGTACCCCGATTGCTGCAGGACATCATATGACCTCCGTTTCGTCCGCGTTCGGCTTGTCGCTTGTCAAGGTCTCGAGCGCGACCCTCCTTGGCCTCGCTCTGGTGTCGGGCCACGCCTTGGCTAGGAACCATGACGTTCAGTCCATCAGGATTCCTCCCGCGCCGCTTTCCAATCACGACCGGGCGTCGGGTCCGGGGGCTAATCCCGCCGAGACACTCGAGCGTTCGAACCTGCGCTGATCAGGATGGCCGCCCGCCGAAAGGCCCGCTACCAGGCCGTGTAGCCACCGTCAGCCACGACGATGGATCCCGTCAGAAGGCTCGACGCCTCTGACGCCAGGAACAGCACGACCGAGGCAATTTCGCTCGGCTGGCCCATCCGGTTCATCGGCGTCATGGCCAGCCAGGTGTCGAACATCTCCGGGTCCGCTGCAGCGAACTTCGTCATCGGCGTTTCGATGTAGGTGGGCGCCACGGCATTGATGCGGACCCCGCGCGCGCCCCATTCTGCCGCAAGCGACTTCGTCAGGTGGTGGACCGCCGCCTTCGAGGCGTTGTAGTAGGATTGCGGCTGCGTTTTGTTGATGATGATGTTCGATATGGAGCTGATCGTGCCGATGGCGTCATGTCCCCGTGCCAGCATCGTCCTGCCGAAATCGCGGTAGCACTAGAAGATGCTGTTGAGGTTGACGTCGATGACGTTCCTCCAGAGTTCGTCCTCGATCTCCTCACCTTTGACGCCGGAGCGGGCGATCCCCGCGTTGGCGACCAGGATGTCGATGGCGCCGTGCTTGGCGTTCAACGCCCCGGCGGCCTGCCTCACGTCGTCGGGCCGGGTGACGTCGAGTTCAACCATGTCGGCCCGGAAGCCAGCGCCCTGCAGCTCGAGTTGCGATCGGCGCGCCGTGTCGCCGACCGAATCCGCAACCACGATTGCGGCTCCCGCTTCAGCCAGGGCGTGGCAGGTGGCAAGACCGATCGCCCCGCCCGCACCGGTGACGATCGCGGTCTTTCCATCCAGCCTGAAGCGGTCGAGATATGAGGTCAATGGCCTTTCCTCTCGCCGGCGGCGTAGGAACGGCGGTTGGTCGGCGGCATAGCCATGCCGTCCTTGTCGAACACCCTCGCTTCAGCGACGTCGACCGCGAGCTTGACCCGCTCGCCCACGGCGGCCGCGGTGCTTCCGGCGGTCTTCACGGTGACAAGGTGCCCGTCTCCGACATCCACATAGACCAGCGTCTCCCCGCCCAGGTGCTCGATGACCGCGACCGTGCCGCCGAGCGGCCCTTCCGGGGCGAAGGAGAGGTTCTCGGGGCGAAGTCCGATGGTCGCCGCCTCCCCGGCCGCGGCCTTGCCGGGCGCGGCCGGCACAATCACATCGCCGTTGCCGGGCACGGTTACGGTCACCCCTCCTGGACCGACCTGCTTGATCGCCGCGGGCGTGAGATTCATCTTCGGCGAGCCGATGAAGCCCGCGACGAAGGTGTTGGCGGGATAATGGTAGAGTTCGAGGGGCGTTCCGACCTGCTCGATGAAGCCGGCCCGGAGCACCACGATGCGATCCGCCATGGTCATCGCCTCGATCTGATCGTGGGTCACGTAGATCATGGTGGCGTTGAGCTGGCTATGCAGCCGCGCGATCTCGATGCGCATCTGCACGCGCAGCGACGCGTCGAGGTTCGAGAGAGGCTCGTCGAACAGAAAGACCTTGGGCTGGCGCACGATGGCACGACCGATGGCGACGCGCTGGCGCTGCCCTCCGGAGAGTTGACCGGGCTTGCGGTCGAGCAGTTTCTCGAGCTGGAGGATCTTGGCCGCACCCATCACCTTGGCGTCGCGCTCCGCCTTCGGCACGCGCGCCAGCCGCAGCGCGAAAGCCATGTTGTCGGCGACCGACATGTGCGGGTAGAGCGCATAGGATTGGAAAACCATGGCGAGGCCCCGCGCGTCAGGCGGAACGTCGTTGACGATGGTGCCGTCGATACTGAGTTCGCCGCCGGTGATTTCCTCGAGACCGGCGATCATCCGAAGCAGCGTCGACTTGCCGCAGCCCGACGGGCCGACGAAGACCACGAACTCCCGATCCTTGATGGTGAGGTCGACCCCCTGGATGATGTTGACGGGGCCGTAGCTTTTACGAATGTCCTTGAGCGCGACGGTGGCCATGGTTCCCTTACCTACTTCACGGCACCGAACGTCAGGCCGCGGACGAGTTGACGTTGGGTGAGCCAGCCGAAGACCAGGATGGGCGCGATCGCCAGCAGCGAGGCCGCCGACAGCTTGGCCCAGAACAGCCCTTCCGGACTCGAGAAGCTGGCGATGACCGCCGTCAGGGGTGCGGCCTTGACCGAGGTCAGGTTGATGCTCCAGAAGGCCTCGTTCCAGCACAGGATGATCGACAGCAGCCCCGTCGACATGACGCCCGGCAACGATAGCGGCAGCAGAAGCAGCCGCATCTGCTGCATCGGCGTGGCACCGTCCATGCGGGACGCTTCGAGGATTTCCTTCGGCACTTCGCGGAAGAAGGAATAGAGCATCCACACCACGATGGGCAGGTTCATCAGCGTGTACATGACGATGATGCCGGTCCAGGTGTCGAGCAGCCCGAACCTGATGAAGATGAGGTAGATCGGCACCAACACCCCGACGGCCGGCATCATCTTGGTGGACATCATCCACATCAAGAGGTCCTTGGTCTTGCGCCCAGGATAGAACGCCATCGCGTAGGCGGCCGGCAGGGCAAGGGCAAGGCAGATGATCGTGGCGCCGAGCGATTCGACGACACTGTTGATCACGGCGCCGAAGTAGTTCACGCGGCCGTTTACGGCGGCGAAGTTCTCCAAAGTCGGGTGGAAGAACAGCGACGGGGAAATGGCGTCGATCTCGGACTTGAAGGACGTGATGATCATCCACAGGATGGGAAAGAAGACCAGAAACGCCACGCCCCAACCCACGAACGTCATGATGATCTTGTTCCGCTCCCTGACCTTCATGGATTTGACTCAGCTGTCGAGGTTGCTGGCGACAGTACGCACGAGGAAGATCGCCACGATGTTGGCCAGCACGATCGCCACGATGCCGCCGGCCGAACCGCCCCCGATATCCGATTGCAGCAGGGCCGTCTTGTAGACCAGGTACACGAGGTTGGTACTGGCGTCGCCGGGGCCGCCGTTGGTGGTCACCAGGATCTCGGCGAAGATACCCAGCAGGAAGATCGTCTCGATCATCACCACGACCGTGATGGGCCGGGCGAGATGCGGCACGATGATGTGGCGGAAGCGGGAAAGCGCTTTCGCGCCGTCCATGCGGGCTGCCTCGATCTGCTCGCGATCCAGCGACTGCATGGCGGTGAGGAGGATCAGCGTCGCGAACGGCACCCATTGTCAGGCGATGATGATGGCGATCGAAAACAGTGGCGCGACGGTGAACCAGGTGATGGGTTCCAAGCCGAGCAGGCGGGCGAAAAAGGCGAAGAGTCCACTCACCGGATCCATCAGCAGGTTCTTCCAGATCAACGCCGCAACGGTCGGCATGACGAAGAACGGTGCGATGACGAAAAGCCTCGCGGCACCCTGGCCGAAGAACTCCTGGTCGAACAGGACGGCGAACAACGTTCCCAGCACGATGGTGGCGATCAGCACGCCCCCGACCAGGAGCACGGTGTTGATGATCGCGGTGATGAAGGATGGATCGGTCAGCAGGTAGGTGTAGTTGCCTATACCCGCCCA
>CAXSEU010000345.1:0-4159 GCA_964236485.1 uncultured Lichenihabitans sp.
GTCAAACCGTTGCCACCGGACCTTCAGGAACTCCACCTTGGCTCGTTGAAGGCGATAGGCATCGATGCGTTGCTGCACGACATCCGTTTCGTCGAGGACGATTGGGAGAGCCCGACGCTCGGCGCCTGGGGCCTCGGCTGGGAGTGCTGGTGCGACGGCATGGAAGTGTCGCAATTCACCTATTTCCAGCAGGTGGCCGGCGTCGAATGTTCGCCCGTCTCGGGCGAACTCACCTACGGGCTCGAGCGCCTCGCCATGTACGTGCAGGGGGTCGAGAACGTCTACGACCTCAATTTCAATGGCCGCGAGGGTGACGAACGCATCAGTTACGGCGACGTGTTCAAGCAGGCCGAGCAGGAATATTCCCGCTACAATTTCGAACATGCGGACACGGCCTTGCTGTTCCACCATTTCAAGGATGCCGAAGGGGAGGCGAAGTCGCTGCTCGAAGCGGGCCAGGACGGGGAGCGCCACCTGATGGCGTTGCCGGCTTACGACCAGACCATCAAGGCCTCGCATCTCTTCAACCTGCTCGACGCGCGGGGCGTCATCTCGGTCACCGAGCGCCAGAGCTACATCTTGCGCGTGCGAGACCTTGCGAAGGCCTGCGGGGCGGCGTGGCTGCAGACGGCGGGCGGGGGAGCGTGAAAGCCGCCCTTGCGGTGCTGCTCGGCGTGGACTAAGTTTGATGGACTAAGTCCAGGAGACCTTGATGGAGACCTATAATGTCCATCACGCCAAAACCCATCTGTCGAAGCTGATCGACAAGGCTTCGAAGGGAGAGCCTTTCATCATCGCGAGGGCGGGCAAACCGCTCGTCAAGGTGGTGCCGATCGACGAGCCGGCGACGAAACCCCCGCGCCGGCTTGGGTTCTTGCAGGGTCAATTCGACGTTCCCGCCGATTTCGATGAGATGGGGAGGGAAGAAATCGAGCGGATGTTCTACGGCGATCAATCTTGAGATTGTTGCTGGATACGCACCTTTTGATCTGGGCTGCCGAACGACCCGCCATGCTATCCTCGGCGGCGCGAGATATCATATCGAACCCGGCGAACACGCTGTTCTTCAGTGGCATGAGTCTGCTTGAGATTTCGATCAAGTCGGCCCTCGGTCGCGTGGACTTCCGTGTCGACGCTGATCGGCTTCGGCGGAGCCTCATCGACAACGCGTTCGTGGAACTGCCGCTATCAGGCGCCCACGCCGTCGCTGTCGTCTCGCTACCGAGCATTCACAAGGATCCATTCGATCGAAGTCTCGTCGCGCAGGCCACGATTGAAGGCCTCACGCTGGTCACAGCCGATAGGATCGTCGCTCGCTATCCGGGTCCGATCCGCCTGGTATGAGCCCGTGACAGGACGGATGCGGCCGACTAGGAAGGCGGGCCTCTCCATCCCCCGAGACCCATGCCCGACCTTCTGCTCGAACTGTTATCCGAAGAGATTCCGGCCGGCATGCAGGCGCAGGCGGCCGCCGACCTGAAGCGGCTCGTCACCGACGTCCTGGTGGCGCGCGGGCTCACTTATGAAGGCGCGCAGAGCTTCGCGACGCCGCGCCGCCTCGCCCTCCATGTGGTGGGCCTGCCGGCCCGCCAGCCCGATAGCCGCGAGGAGCGCAAGGGCCCACGCGTCGGCGCGCCCGATGGCGCCATCTAGGGGTTCCTGAAGAGCGCCGGGCTCGCGTCGATCGATCAGGCGAGCGTGGCGCAGGACCCCAAGAAGGGCGCGTTCTACGTGGCCGTCACGGCGCGCGCCGGGGAGGCGACAGCGGTCGTGATCGGCGCGGTCCTGCCCGGTCTCCTCAAGACCTTCCCCTGGCCGAAGTCGATGCGCTGGGGCGCGGGGTCGAGCGCCCCCGAGCCCTTGCGCTGGGTGCGGCCGCTGCAATCGATCCTCTGCACGCTCAGTGACGAGACGGGCGAGCCCGAGGTGGTGCCCTTCGCGCTCGACGGCATCGCGTCGGGCGATGTGACGCGCGGACATCGCTTCATGGCGCCGGCGCCGTTCCGGGTGCGGCGGTTCGACGACTACGCGCCGGCGCTGGAGCGCGCCAAGGTGGTGCTCGACGCCGCGCGGCGGCAGGACATCATCCGCCATGACGCGCGCGACCTCGCCTTCGCGCAAGGGTTGGAGGTGATCGAGGACGATGCCTTGCTGGCCGAGGTGGCGGGCCTCGTCGAATGGCCCGTTGTGCTGCTCGGCCGCTTCGACGAGGCGTTCCTCGCCATGCCGGCCGAGGTGATCCGCGCCACCATCCGGGCCAACCAGAAATGTTTCGTGCTGCGCGACGGCGCCGGAAAGCTGGCGAACCGTTTCGTGCTGGTCTCCAATCTCGTCGCTTCGGACGACGGCGCGTCGATCGTGGCGGGCAACGAGCGCGTCGTGAGGGCACGGCTGTCGGACGCGAAATTCTTCTGGGAGACGGACCTCGGCGTGAAGCTGGAGGACCGGGTTCCGAAGCTCGACAGCATCGTGTTCCACGAGAAACTCGGTACCCAGGGCGAGCGGGTGGCGCGCATCGCCGCGCTGGCGCGCGAACTCGCGCCGCTCGTCGGCGCCGACCCGGAGGAGGCGGCGCGCGCCGCGACCCTGGCCAAGGCCGATCTCGTCACCGAGATGGTGGGCGAGTTCCCGGAACTCCAGGGTTTCATGGGCCGCCGCTACGCCGAACGGCAAGGCGAGACAGCGGCGGTCGCGGCGGCGGTCGAGGAGCATTACAAGCCGCAGGGACCGTCCGACCGCGTGCCCACGGAACCCGTGTCGATTGCCGTGGCGCTGGCCGACAAGCTCGACACGCTCGTGGGCTTTTGGGCCATCGACGAGAAGCCCACGGGCTCGAAGGATCCGTATGCGCTGCGAAGGGCAGCGTTGGGGGTGGTGAGGATCGTGCTGGAGAAGGAACTTAGAATCAATGTCGGGAGGTACGTCAACGCGAGCTACCGAATTTACTTGGACAGCTATCTTGCATCTGGGGCTTACCGGGTGGGGTGGCAAAACGACGATCCATATAGTACGGGAATGTATGTGGCGGAGTATTCCCGGAATCAAAGCTCGCTAGAGTACCTGAGAGTTAGCGATGACCTGTTTTGGTCTGACAGAATGCCTGCAATCGTGCTCATACATTATGATTTCCCTGTGGACGCAAAGGGTAACAAAGCGAGGATTTTTGAACCCTATGCGTTTTTGCAATACACGTTGCTCGCATTCTTCGCCGATCGCTCAAAAGTCTACCTCCGCGAAAATGGCGCACGGCACGGCCTCATCGACGCGGTCTTCGCGCTGCCCGGGCAGGACGATCTTCTGATGATCGTGCGGCGGGTCGAGGCGCTCGGCACCTTCCTCGACACCGAGGACGGCAAGACCCTGCTCGCCGGCTACCGCCGCGCCGCCAACATCTTGCGCGCGGAAGAGAAGAAGGAGGGGGCAGGGGCCTTCGACGCTGCTTTCGATTCGTCCCTTCTCGCGCTCCCGGAGGAGCGGGCGCTTGCCGAGGGTCTGGCCACGGCGGAACGGGATGCCGCCGCCTGCATCGGCGCGGAGGATTTCGAAGGCGCCATGCGGGCTCTCTCGCGCCTCAGGGCGCCGGTCGACGCCTTCTTCGACAAGGTGACGGTCAATGCCGAGGACCCGGGGCTGCGCCTCAACCGCCTGCGCCTTCTCGGCAGCCTGCGCCGCACCACGCTGACGGTGGCGGACTTCTCGAAAGTCGGCGGGTAACTTCACCCCCCTCGTCCTTCGACACGGGCCTGCGGCCCGGCTCAGGATGAGGGGGTGAGGAACGTGATGTGTACTTCTGCTATTCCTTCACTACCCAAACTCCTCATCCTGAGCCAGCCGCGAAGCGGCTGTGTCGAAGGATGCGGGAGTAGGCGAACGCGTCCGCTTCCTGCAGGTCGCAAACTCGTGCAATGCCTCAAAAACCCGATTTATGTAGGCGATCTTCTTGGCGCGAGACCACCCTTTGAGCCTGCGTTCGGCTGCAACCGCCTCTTCGACGCGCAGATAAGCCTCGCTGAAGAGCAGCTCCACGGGCAAACGCGTAGACGTGTAACCCTTGAGCAGTCCGGCGTTATGCTCGCTGACGCGCTCCTCCACGGTCCGGCGGGTGACGCCCGTGCAGAGGCTGCCGTGTGACGTCAACGGTTCGGACGCCGTGACGCCT
>CAXSEU010000346.1:0-1167 GCA_964236485.1 uncultured Lichenihabitans sp.
GGGCGGGCTCTTCGTCTCTCCCTATGTGTACGATTACGACCAGGTGCTGTTCGGGGTCGGGCTGATGCTGGCGGCGCCCGCCCTGCGGCGCAGCGTATCGGCCAGCCATTACCTCGCCCTTCTCGTCGGCTACGCGCTCGCTCAATCCCTGGGATTGCTCATGAGCCCGGTCGTGGCGCGTCACCAGGAGATCATCTTTTCGCCCATGGGCCCGGCCATGCTCGCCGTGTTGTGCTTCATGTTGTGGCCGCTTTGGCGGACCCAGCCGGTGCCGGCCGGCACCGAGGCGCCGTGTGGTCCCGCGGAGGCCGTGGGGGTGTGATACCGCCTCTCGTGCTGATCGCTGCGGTCGCCCGCAACGGCGCCATCGGCCGGGCCAACGCATTGCCGTGGCGGCTCCCGGGCGACCTGCGGCGGTTTCGCGCACTGACCATGGGCAAGCCGCTGATCCTCGGGCGGAAGACTTGGCAATCGATCGGCCGCCCACTGCCCGGCCGCGTCCTCGTCGTGGTGTCCCGCGATCCCGATCTTTCCCTGCCTCAGGATGCCGCGCTGTGCCGAAACCCGGACGAGGCCGTGCTGGAGTCCGGGGCCATCGCGGCGGCCCGCGGAGCGGACGCCGTGATGGTCGGCGGCGGCGCCGGGGTCTATGCAAGCCTGATCGGCCGCGCCGACCGGCTGGAGATCACCGAGGTCGATCTTGAGCCCGAGGCCGACGCCTTCTTCCCCCCGATCGATCCCGGCCTGTGGCGCGTCGTCTCGCGGCTTCGGCAACAGCCGGGGCCGGGCGAGGGACCCGGCTACGCCTTCGTGACCTACGCCCGGCGCTGACTAGGCGTCGGGCGGGCCTCGATTGCGGCACTGCATCGGCTCCCCTATATGATTCTGCGGCGCTCCGCCGATCGTGAGGAATTGAATGCCCTGGACCAATCAAGGCGGCGGCGGCAACGCCGGCGGCGGCGGACCGTGGAAACCCGGCAGCCCGGGTCCGTGGGGGCAGGGGCCGACGAGCGGCGGTCCGACGCCACCCGACCTCGAAGCCTTGCTGCGCAGGAGCCAGGACCGGCTGCGCCGCATCGTTCCGGCCGGCGGCCTCGGTGGCCCGGGCTTCGTCGCGGTGGTGCTCGCCTCGGATGTTGACGAAGTCGGAGTCGTCGGCGAAGACGC
>CAXSEU010000346.1:1177-2586 GCA_964236485.1 uncultured Lichenihabitans sp.
TTCGTCGCGGTGGTGCTCGGCATCGCGCTGCTGTGGCTTGCCAGCGGCTTCTACACCGTGTCGCCGAACGAGGTCGGCCTCAACATGATCTTCGGGCGCTATGTGGGCAAGACGCCGGCGGGCTGGCACTACAACCTTCCCTATCCGATCGGGGCGGTCGACAAGCTTGCGGTGACGGACCGGAACTCCATCGACATCGGTTCGGTGTCCCGCGAAAACCTCCGCAACCCCGCTTCCCGGGTATCGAGCGACGTGCCGGAGGAAAGCCTGATGCTCACCGGCGACGAGAACATCGGCGACGTGAAGTTCCGCGTGATCTGGCAGATCGATCCCGAACACCCCGAGTTCTACGCCTTCAACTTGAGCAAACCCGACGAGACCGTGAAGGCCGTGGCCGAAAGCGCGATGCGCGAGGTGATCGGCCGTTCGCAACTGCTGAAACTGCTCACGTCCGACCGCAGCGTCATCGAGCCCGCGGTGCAGGAACTCATTCAAAAAGTGCTGAACGGCTACAAGGCCGGCATCCTCGTTCTCCAGGTTCAGCTGCTTTCCGTCGATCCCCCGAACCAGGTCATTGCCGCCTTCAGGGACGTGACGGCCGCCCAGCAGGACCTTCAGCGCCAGCGCAACGAAGCTGAATCCTACGCCAATCGCGTCGTGCCGGAAGCACGCGGCGGAGCTGCGCGCATCGTTCAGGAAGCCGAAGGCTACAAGGAGCAAACCGTGCAGGAAGCGCAGGGTCAGGCGTCGCGCTTCGATCAGGTCTACGCGCAGTACAAGAACGCCCCGGACATCACGCGCCAGCGCATGTACCTCGAGACCATGGAGAGGGTCCTCTCCGGGGCCGACAAGACCATCATCGACGACAAGGGACCGGGTGTGGTGCCGTTGCTGCCGCTGGGATCGGGCGGCGCCGTTGCCGCCCCGGGAGCCAAGCCATGAGACCCGTTGCCGTCATGGCCGCGGCGCTCGCCGTGGTGGTCCTCTTCGTCGCCAGTGGTGCACTCTACACGGTGAGCCAGACCGAGCAGGCCCTGGTCCTCTATTTCGGCGATCCCGTCGCCGTCGTGACCTCGCCGGGCCTCCACGTGAAGAAGCCCTTCCTTGAGAGCGTGGTCACGCTCGACAACCGGATCCTCGACCTCGAGACGCCGCAGCAGGAGGTTCTGGCTTCCGACAACCAGCGCATCCTTGTCGACGCTTTCGTACGCTACAAGATCGCCGACCCCCTCAAGTTCTATCAGTCCGTGGGGACCGTCGAGCGTGCCAACAACCAGCTCGGTTCGGTGCTGAACTCCGCGTTGCGCCGCGTCCTCGGAGAAGCCACGCTCCCGCAGATTGTCCGCGACCAGCGGGCCCAACTGATGGTGAAGATCCGCGATCTCGTGAATACCGAAAGCGGCCGCCTG
>CAXSEU010000346.1:2596-4116 GCA_964236485.1 uncultured Lichenihabitans sp.
GGTCAACGACGTGAGGATTCGGCGCGCCGACCTGCCGCGCGAAATTTCCGAGAAGGTCTTCAGCCGGATGCAGAGCGAGCGTGCCCGCGAGGCGGCGGAATATCGGGCGCAGGGCTCCGAACAGGCGCAGACCATCACCGCCAAGGCCGACCGCGAGGTGGTCGTCGTGCGGGCGGAGGCTCAGCGTCAGGCCGATACGCTGCGGGGCACGGGCGAGGCCGAGCGCAACCGCATCTTCGCGGAAGCGTTCGGCAAGGATCCCGGCTTCTTTGCCTTCTACCGATCCATGCAGGCCTATGTGGCCGGCCTGAAGCCGGAACAGACCAAGTTCGTCCTGTCGCCGACATCGGATTTCTTCCGGTTCTTCGCCAAGCCGCAGGGGACCGAACCGGCCGCCGCGCGGCCCGCTGCCGGCGCGGATTCGGCCGCCGGTGCCTCCTTTGCCCCAACCCCGGCCCCGGAACCCTGACCGATCCGGGGCGCAGGTGCAGCAGGCTCTCCAGAGCGTGCCGCACGCTTGGTCAACGACTGGCAGCCCTGTCTTTGCTCGCGAAAAGCAGAAATGATCGTGGCCGTCGCTGCGCCGGGCCGCTCGGGGGCGGGTGGCACGCGCAAAGTCGCCGGTTTTGTGTGGCGATGTATGATCGTCGGCAATTCGTCGTGGTGCCTCGGCTTGGCACCGGCTTCCTGGTTGAATGGACCGTCCGATGCGCATGATCTCTTCCTCGCCGGCCTTCCGGGGCCCCTCCCGCCGTGTCGCCACCGTGGCTCTCGGATTGGCTCTCCTGGTCGCGCCAGCCCTGCCGACGCCGTTCGGCGTGTCTCCCGCCGCCGCCAAAGGCACCGAGTCGCTCGCCGACCTGGCCGCGAGCGTCACGGACGCGGTCGTCAACATCTCGGCCTCCCAGGTGGTCGAGCAGAAGCAGGCCAGTGCCATGCCGAAGCTGCCGCCCGGCACGCCGTTCGACGATCTCTTCGAGGAGTTCTTCAAGCGGCAGATGCAGCGCCGCGGCGGTCCAGGCGGCGACAAGGGCGGGGACGACCTGCCGCACAGCCGACGGAGCAACTCGCTCGGGTCCGGTTTCATCATCGATCCTTCCGGCATCGTCATCACCAACAATCACGTCATCGAGGGCGCCAACGACATCACGGTCATCCTCACCGACGGCTCGAAACTGAAGGCCGAGGTCGTCGGCAAGGACGCCAAGATCGACGTGGCGGTGTTGAAGGTGAAGCCCGATCATCCGCTGAAATCGGTTCCGTTCGGCGACAGCGACAAGATGCGGGTAGGCGATGCCGTGATGGCGGTCGGCAATCCCTTCGGGCTCGGTGGAACGGTCACGGCCGGAATCGTGTCGGCCCGCAATCGCAACATCGATAGCGGCCCCTATGACAATTACATCCAGACCGATGCCTCCATCAACAAAGGCAATTCGGGCGGTCCGCTGTTCGACATGGCCGGCGAGGTGATCGGTATCAACACGGCCATCCTGTCGCCCTCGGGCGGCTCGATCGGGATC